>NZ_JBHVST010000020.1:53960-133220 GCF_042885015.1 Streptomyces sp. NPDC058086
TGGTGCGGGTGCGTGTGAACGCACCGGCACCGGACGTGATCACCAGAAGCAGACGATCGCGTAACCGCAGCCGGCGAAGTCGTTGCAGCTTCCGACGCCGAGGCACTTCGTGAGCTCCTCGAAGTCGCCGACTTCCTGGAGCATGGGGGGCTCGTAGATCGCGGACATGGGCGTCCTCCCGTTGCGGATCGGTCAGGCCGACCTTGTTCGGCCTGTGATCTGTCACGGAAGTTACGGGGCGGACTGTCCCACCCACATGGGGCAGTTGTCCCATACCGGTCCCGTCAGCTGTCCCAACGGCGCTGGCGCACCCAGCCCCATCCGAGGGCGGCGACGGTCCAGGCGAGCAGCACTGTGAAGCCGAAGGCCGTGTGCGGGGAGCGGACGGTGAGCAGTTCGTTTCCCGCCTGGTCGGGGAAGTACCGTGCCATCTCCTTGGTCGCCCCGATGAGGGACAGGATGTGCGTCCCGGCGAGCACCATCGGCAGTAGGACGGCCAGCGGTACGACGGCGTTGCGGGCGATCGCCGCGATACCGGCCGCGAACAGGCACATCAGGGTCAGATAGACGACCGCCCCGGCCAGGGCGCGTGGGACACCGCTCGCGCCGAGCGAGGAACCGTGGGACCCGAGAGCCGCCTGTGTGACCAGGTAGACGAGGAGGGTGACGGGGGCGGAGACGGCCACCGCCGCCAGGGCGGTGACGCCCATCTTCGCCGCATAGAGCCGCCCGCGGCGGGGCACGGCGAGCAGAGAGACCCGGATCATGCCGGACGTGTACTCGCTGGTGACGACGAGCACGCCGAACACGATCAGCGCCAACTGGCCGTAGAGGATGCCGTCGAGACCGGCCTGCTCCGGGGTGAAGTCGGAACGCAGGCTCGGGTTGTCGGACTCCAGTGCGTTCTTCGCGGACCAGCCGTCGAGGGCGGCGATCAGAACGCTGACCGCGGCGAACAGCAGCAGCGAGATCTGGGTGCCGCGAATGCCGCGCAGCTTGGTGGTCTCGGCGCGGACGGCCGCGAGGGTCTCAGACATGGGTGTTCCTGCCTTCCTCACCCAGGGCGTGGTGGCCTTCTCCGATGACGTCGAGGAAGGTCTCCTCCAACGACCCGGCGTGGGTGGCGAGTTCGTCGAGCGGGAAGCCGCCCGCCGCGGCGATCCGGCTGACGTCCGCGGCCGCCATGCCCACGACGTCCAGGCCGCCGCCGGGGATACGGGTCACGGTGGCGCCGGCACCTTCCAACTCCCTGCCGAGCCGGTCGTGTTCGGGGGTGCGGACGCGGACGTACGACCGTCCGTGGCGCTCGATGAAGTCCGACATCCCGGTGTCCGCGAGGAGCCGGCCCCGGCTGATGACGACCAGGTGATCGGCGACCAGGGCCATCTCGGTCATCAGATGGCTGGAGATGAGGACGGTACGGCCCTCGGCGGCCATCGAGCGCAGCAGGTCGCGCAGCCAGCGGATGCCCTCGGTGTCCAGGCCGTTGACCGGTTCGTCGAGCACCAGCACGGGCGGGTCGCCGAGGAGCGCGGCGGCCAGGCCCAGCCGCTGGCCCATACCGAGGGAGAAGGTGCCGGTCCGGCGCCGGGCCGCGTCGGCGAGCCCGACCGCCTCCAGGACCTCGGCGACCCGGCCGCCGGCGATCCGGTTGCTCTGGGCGAGCCAGCGCAGATGGTCGCGCGCGGTCAGGCCGCGGTGCGGGGCCGAGGTCTCCAGCAGGGCGCCGATGTGGCGGAGGGGGTAAGCCAGGTCGCCGTAGGCGTGCCCGTCGATCCGCGCGGTTCCGGTGTCGGGGCGGGTCAGGCCCAGCATCATCCGCAGGGTGGTCGACTTCCCGGCGCCGTTGGGGCCGAGGAAGCCGGTGACGGCTCCGGGCTGCACCGTGAAGGTCAGGCCGTCCACGACGGTGGCCGGCCCGTACCGCTTGGTCAGGTTCTGGACGTCAATCACGCGACGAGTCTGGCCGCGGCGGCCGCACCACACATCGGACCGGGGTCGGGACGGCGCGGGCCGGTTTCGCGGACCGGACCCATACCGGGGTATGAGACCGATTCAGCCATATGCGGTGGGCGGGACGTATGGCGGTTGGCGACAGGACCTAGTACGGCAGTGTCGCGAGGATCCGGAAGCCCGCGCCGGGGCGGGGGCCCGCGGTGAGGGTTCCGCCGTGCGCGACGGCCCGTTCCCTCATCCCGACGAGCCCCATGGCGCCGCCGGGAACGGTCGGCCGGTGCCCGGGTCCGGGGCCGTCGTCGGTGACGCCGATCGTCAGCACTCCGTCCTGCGCGGTGACGCTGACCAGGCAGCTGGTCGGGGCAGCGTGTTTGACGACGTTGGTCAGCGCCTCCTGGACGATCCGGAACGCGGTCAGCGCGACCCCGTCGGGTGGTTCCTCCGCGCAATCGGAGCGCAGGTCGACGCTGACGCCCGCCGCCTCGGCCGTATGGACCAGGGAAGGCAGGTCCGACAGTCCGGGGACCGGCTGGAGGTCCTGCTGCTGGTCGACGTGTTCTCGGCGCAGCACCTTGAGGGTGGCCCGCATGTCGCGCAGCGCCCTGCGGCTGATGTCCTCGATGACGGTGAGGGCTTCTCTGGCCTCCTCGGGGTGGGTGGCGATGACGTGGTTGGCGACCCCGGCCTTGATCGCGATCAGGCCCACGCTGTGGGTGACGACGTCGTGGATGTCCCGGGCGATCCTCATGCGTTCTTCGACCTTGGCCTGCTCGGCCGCCTGCACGATGGTCCGCCGCAGGCTCTCGCGTCGCTCCCGTACGGCCGTCCCCGCGGCCCACGTCGCCCCCAGCACCAATAGCCCGAACAGCAGTTGCACCGCCAGGGTGCCGCCTGTGTAGTGCTGCCCGCCCGTCACCGTCAGCAGGGCCGCGCCCGCCGTGCTCGCCCCGCCGACGATCACGGCCGACCGCCCCAGCTGCCGTCGCCGTGTCGTCGCGACCAGGTACAGGGCGTAGGCCGCGGAGAGGAAGACGGCAGGACCGAGACCGGCGGCCAGCGCCACGCAGGACGCGGTGAGGACGATCGCGAACACCGGGACGGGCCACAGCCGCCGTACAGCGAGCGGCAGCGCGGTGGCGAGCGAGAGCAGCGATACGGCGAGCCCACCGGGCGCGCCGCCGCTGTCGGGCCGTACCAGCGTCAGTTGCGGAAGCAGGGCGAACCCGAGGGCCGCCGCCCCGTCGAGGAGGATCAGGCGTCGGCGCGAGACATCTCCCATGTTCCGAACCTATGCGTCTGATCAGCCGGACGTCCAACGCGGCCGGAACAGGACCATGACCGCTCAAGTCGGTGTAGTCCGTCCGTTTAGTCTGCTTAGGGTGGCACCGTCTTTGCAGGCGTACAACGCTTACCACGGGGGTGCAAAGCTATGCGGATCAATCTCTTCATTCTCAGTGAGGACCCGGTGTCCCTGGCCGGACTTGAAGCGATCGTCGAGCAGGACGACAGCGTCAACCTCATCGGCACAGCGGTCGATGAATCCCACGGCCTTCGATGTCTGGAGAACAACCCGCTCCGGCCGGACGTCGTGATCATCGGTGAGCCGCCGTCAAAACGCGCCATCTGCAGGAACGTTGCGTGGATCGTCTCCCTGTACCGCCAGGAGAAGTCACGGCCACAGATCGTCGTGGTGTCGCAGAACGACTACGACGACGTGATCGTCTCCGCCCTCCGCCTCGGTGTGAACGGGTATCTCGCGCGGATCGCGTCCCCGGAGGAACTGTTTCAGTCCCTGCACATCGTGGCCCGCGGGGGCGCCGCGTTCAGCCCGACGATCGCGGCTCGCTTCAGCAGGTTCTTCGCCACCATACAAAGACTCCCCGAGCCGCCCGAGTTCTCCCAACTGACCAGCAGGGAGACGGAGATACTGGAACTGCTCGCCGACGGCATGAACAACCGCCAGATCGCCCGGCGCCTCTTTCTCGCAGAGAAGACCGTACGCAACTACGTCTCCCGCATCTTCACCAAACTGGAGGTGCACGACCGGGCCGCCGCCGTACTGCGCGCACGCGACGCCGGTTTCGGCGACCAGCCCGACACCGTACTGCCCCAACACGCCTGACAACGCCAGGAGAGTTTCGCGCGCCCGTGAGCCGTTGTAGCCTCAGCCGACCCCGCCCAGGTCCTCGGGGTCCTTAGGGTGAACACGCTGGGAGCGCAGGCGCAGCACCGCTGTTCCCTCCGGGAACAGGGCGGACGTTCCTCCCAGGAACAGACGCGCGTTCCCTCGGGGGAACGTCCCGTGTCACCGAATCGAGTCGGCGCGGGCCAGGGGCCGGGAGCGGCCGGACCACTCAGTGAGCGGCCGCCTCGACAAACTTGGTCCTCCTTGGTCAGGGCGCCCGGCGGTCGACCGGCTTCATTTGTAGGTTCTCGCAGCTCGTGTCATAGAGCATCGCCCTGACCAGCAGGTTCCGGATTCGTCTCAGTACCCGTTCTCCGACCGCAGGCGGGACCCAGCCTGCGGACGGACCGACTGGAGGGCACGGGACCCCGGCGCAACCTGCCCGGAGCCGCGGACCTCCGGCACGGCACCGCAAGGACACGCGGTGCGGGCCAGTGCGCAAGGGGCGGGTGGCCGACTCGTCCCGTTCAGATGACTCCGAGGAGTCCGTTGCCGCCGAGGAGGGTGCTGTCCTTCTGCGGGAAGCCGACGGACGGGGCGGTGATCACGCTGCTGCCCTTGCCGGTGGGGCCGTTGGTGCCGCCCGGGAGGACCCAGACGGCGCCGGTGGCGTTGTTCTCCTCTGCGGCGCTGATGAAGAGTTCCGGTTTGCCGTCCTTGTTGATGTCGCCGACGGCCACGGTGGTGCCGAATGAGTCCTCGGCCTCGCCTGCTCCGGGGATGCCGGCGGTGTCCTGGGTGAAGGCGTAGGCGCCGCCGCCCAGGGCACCGGTGCGGCGGCCGGGGATGACCGTCACCTGCCCGGCGTTCCTCTTGCCCGTGTCCTCCAGCGGCGAGCCGACCACGATGTCCGCCAGCCCGTCACGATTCAGGTCCGCCACCGCGAGGGCACCGCCGAAGTCGTCCCCCGTCTCGCTCGCACCGGGAACACCGGAGGTGTTCTGGGTCAGCTGCACCGGTTTCACGTCCCGCGCGATGCCGTGCGCCGAGCCGTACCAGAGGAGCACCCGGCCCCCGGACGCACCGTCGGCTCCGGCGTTGTCCGGCTCGTCCGGGTCTCCGACCACGAGATCGGCGTATCCGTCGCCGTTGATGTCCCCGGTGGCCGCGATCAGGCCGTTGCCCATCTGCTGCGCGCCGCCGTAGACAGGGTCGACATACACCTCGCCGCCGCTCAGCCCGCTCAGCCGGACGGTGACGGCCACCTCGTCCGGGAAGCCGTCGTGGCCGAAATCGCCCAGCGCGACGCTGCCTACGGAAGCGGTGTCCCGGTTCTCCACGGCCTGGCCGTAGGTGCCGCGGCGGCTGAAGGGCCCCCTGAAGCGCATCGACCCCTCGTACCCGGCGACGAGCACCTCGGTCTTCGTACCGGGGCCGGTGCTGAGCGCCGCGACGTCGAGGCCGTAGTACCTGCCGGGTGTGGTCGCCGGCAGGTCGGTGCCGGATGTCAGCCCCTTCTTGCTGCCCCACAGAACCGTCACCGTGCCCGCGTCCTCGCCCTGCGCGGTGTCCTCGTACGGGGCGGAGACCACCAGGTCCGCATAGCCGTCCCGGTTCAGGTCCGCCGTCGCGGTGGCGCCACCGAAGCCGTCGTCCGGCTCGGCCGTACCCGGCACCCCCGCGGTGTTCTGCGTGATGGTCGCCCGCCGGGACGTCGACAGCCCCGACTTCGATCCGTAGAGCACGACCACGGCACCGGCTCCCCGCTTGCCGGCCACGTTCGCCCCCGGCGCGGGCAGCACGGCGTCGCGGTACCCGTCGCCGTTGAAGTCGCCGGGCACCGCCCCGTGCACGGCCGCCGCGGGCGTGGCCGACAGCAGCGGAGCGCCCATGACGACGGCGACCAGAAGCGCTCCGGTTCTCCAACCGCCGTGCAGGCCATGTCTGTTCACCATGAGCTGGATCCCCTCCCCCTCGACGCACCTGGCATGCGCCGCAGTCAGGGCATCGTACGAGGAGCCCACGAAGTGCCTCACCCTGGGCGGTCCGTGCCGGTGCCGAAGTCGCCCGCGAACCCACCGACTGCGCGGCCGCCGATGAGTGGAACGAGCGGGCGCTGATCCTCGCAAAGGAACAGCGCTTCCCGGTTCGCCCACGACCTCCGCCACGGTGCCGCGACCCTCGCTCACGCGGCCGGCGCCGACCTGAAGGACATCCGGGAGATGCTCGGCCACTCCTCGATCACCATCACCTCGGACACTTGCACAAGCCTGCTCCCCGAGGCGGACATCTGTTCCGGCGAGGCGGGAGAGACCGTGGTGGACGGGGCTGATCCGTCGCGGGAAATATCGGGGCCTGGCGACCCGTCCGCTCACGCACCGCTCACGCACCGCTCACGCAAACGGCCCCGGACGAGGAGTCCGAGACCGAATAGAACGCCTCCCTATGGGATAAACCCCAGGTCAGCGCCGTAATGCGTTGTGCCCCCGGCAGGATTCGAACCTGCGACACCCGCTTTAGAGTTCGATCCGTGCCTGCTCCATCTGCGGCCGTCGACTGGTGCGGCGGCCGAACAGGGTCGCTGATGCATGTCGGTCGCCGACGGTCATACCGGTCGTGGTGCGGCCCGGCGAGGTGACTGGAGGGTGGTGGCGGCTGCTGAGGTTGCTGCTGTACCGCTATCCGCGGTGACCGGGGACGGCATGCTATTCCCATGGCATCCCAGGGAGACATGGTGGAGCGGTTGCGCTGTCAGTGTCGACGAGCTGACCCGGGCGTACGCCGAGTTCACCTTGCGCGGGGTGAGGCGGTCGTTCTCCACCAAGTGGTTTGCCACTGTCGACGACCGGGATGCCGAGTGCGAGCGTGCCTTGATCCTGGATGATCGCGTCTTCCGCTCCGTCAACGCGCTCGGCTGGTCCAGCAAGGAAGCAGCGAGCACCCGTCGTTGGCCAGCTCGGTATGCCGCCTATGTAGGGGCCATGCACGAGTGGGTCGGCTCCTTGGGCGTGACAGCGGCCTGGCTGGAGTGGCTGATGTTCGATCTGAACGGTCACGTCGAAGCCCAATGCCCTCAGCTTGGGAAGCTGAGGGCATCTGGGGCCTACTCCGAGGCTGACGTGCGGGGGCCTGGCCGGTGCCCAGGCCGCCCGGGCGGTGCTTTCGGCGCAATTCAGCTTCCTCGTCTCGCCGCCCCCGCCAGAATCCATGCTTCGACCGCCTCGTACTGCTGGCGCTGTTCCTCCGCCTTTTGCCGCCCGGAGATCTTTGTCCCTGTCCAGCCGAGAGCGAAGCCCAGGGGTATGGAGACAAGGCCGGTGGTGGTGAACGGGAACCAGTTGAAGTCGGAGTGCGGGAAGGCGGAGAAGGGGGAACCGGAGACGAGGTTGGTGCCGGTCATGAGGACGAGGGTGGCGAGTGTGCCGCCGATCAGGGTCCACAGCAGACCCGTGCGGGTGTAGCGGCGCCAGAAGAGGCTGTAGACCAGTGCCGGTGCGAGTGCGGATGCACCGATGGAGGCCGACAGCAGAGCCAACGGCTGCAGATTGTGGTGCTGGACGAGGGTGGCCAGCAGGATGGTGGGGGCGCCCACCGCCAGGGCGGAGACCCGGGCGATGGTCATCTCGCGGCGGGGAGTCGTATCACGGTGCGCGAGCAGGTCGTGCGCGAGGGTGTTGGCACAGGCCAGGATCATGCTGGCGACCGATGCGAGCAGGGTGAGGAAAAGCGCCGTTGTGACCATGGTGAACAGGAACGTTTCGGACGTCGAAACACTCGTTCCGAGCGCGGCCCGTGAGCCCAGCAGATATGCGGTCCTGCCCGTCGGGTCGGCACCGGCGATCGTCGTGCGCCCGATCAGCGCCGTTGCCCCGATGCTGACGACCATGCAGATCAGCATGAACAGTGCGACGCACGACACAGCCCAGGACATGGACCGGCGCACCTGACGGGCACTGGTCGCGGTGTACATGCGCATGGTGACGTGCGGCAGGCAGGCGCCGCCGAGGATGACGGTGAGCTCCGAGCTGATCATGTCGAGCCGGGGGCTGGGGCCACCGGCGAACTGGAGACCGGAGCGGAGGAAGGCCGACCCCACGCCGCTGTGCGCTGCCGCGGCGGAGAACAGCTTGCCCAGGTCCCAGTCGAACTGCCGCAGAATCAGCGCGGCCACGACCGCGCCGGAGCCGAACAGCATCACGATCTTCAAGACCTGGATGAGGGCTGTGCCCTTCATACCGCCGATCACCGCGTAAGTGATCATCAGTGCGCCGATCCCGACGATGCATCCAGTCTTCAGCGAGTCACTGGAAAAGCCAAGGATGAAAGCCAGCAGATCACCGGTGCCGGCGAGCTGGATGAGCATCATCGGCAGCAGGGCCGCGATCGTCGCCACACACGCGGCGATGCGCACCTTGCGGCCGGGCATCCGCCGCGCAAGCACGTCGCCCATGGTGAACCGGCCCGCGTTGCGCAACGGTTCGGCCAGCAGGAACATCAGCAGCATGAGGGAGAGGGCTATGCTCAGTGCCAGGACGACGCCGTCGTACCCGTCGAGCGCGATCACCCCACCCGTGGACAGGACCGTCGCCGCGGAAATGTAATCCCCAGCGATGGCAAGGCCGTTGCGCATCGGCGACAGCGCCCCGTACCCGGTGTAGAACTCGTCGAGGTCGTCACCGTCAGGTCCTGTCATCACGCACAGCAGCAGGATGATCGTAGCGACCGTCGTGAATGCCACCAAAGACATTGCTTGCGTGGAACTGCTGAAACCGCTCACTGAGCCACTCCCCGCTTCACGTCCAGCTCGGCGTGCTTGCGAATGCGGTCCGCGATCGGGTCGACCCTGCGGCGCGCGGCGTGCTCGTACAGCCCAACCGACAGACAGGTGACGGGTACCTGGAGCAGCCCGAGAAGCAGCCCCGTGGACAGGCCGCCTGAGACAGTGCCCGTCATCAACGACGGTGCGAACGCGGACAGCACAAGAAAGAGCGTGAAGTATCCGAGCGCCGTGAACGTCGCCACGCGCCGCTGGGTGCGGTAGGCGTGGCGCAACACACGTAGGTCGCTGTGGTGACCGAGCCCCGTATGAGGCGACGTCGTCCCACTGTCGAACTCCTGATGCTGCTGCCACGCGTAGATGGCATCGGAAGAGGAGAAATGAGGCGCGGGGCGGTACGGCGCTCCTGGCCGGTGCGGCGGGTACTCCGGATACGGGAACGGATCTGGCATCCCGTTTCTCCTCATGCGACTCATGGACCCATACGGGACCGAAGGGAAGCGGGGGGTGAGCGCACGCTACCCATAGGTATGGACCTGCGCCAGACTCTGGCCAAACTGAACAGTTGGTATGCAGCAGATCGATGGCTGTATCAACTACTTCTGTTCGGCGCCGGGGAATCATGGGCCACTGGCCTCGATGTTTCGTGAAGGCCCGTTGGTTCATCCAGTGGGCCGTTTCGGCTGCTCAGGCGGGATTCGGAAGTGCCTGGAGTCGCGCGAACGCGGTGGTGATCAGCTGGGTCCAGGGCCAGTGCTGGGCCAGGCGGAGCCGGCGGCACCCTTCGCGGCACCTCCGGCAGTGCCGTGATGGCGACGAGGGTTGCAGTCGCGGTGCCGAAGGATTGCGGTGATGCTGTCAGCGGGAGCGTGGCTGGCCTCGCACGGGCAGTGTGCGTCGGTGACCGCGCTGTAGAGGAAGGGTGCTGCCATGACAACGGTGCCGGACAGGACACGGAGAGGCCCCGGAAAGCCCGGCAGCGGCGAAACGATCAATGACGCCTCATCGTTCGCCGGGATCATGATGCTGCTCAGCGGGCCCCTCAGCATTCTTATGGGCGCGTCCGGCATCGCACAGGACACCCTGTTCTCCGCGTCCCGGTACGCCTACCGGTTCGACCTGACCGCTTGGGGCTGGATTCACCTTGTGATCGGAGTGGCACTTGTCATCACCGGCCTGGGAGTCCTGACAGACAAGAGCTGGGGGCGCGGGGCCGGTGTAGCGGTGGCAGGGGTCAGCCTGATCACCCAGTTCATGTTCGTTCCGTACTACCCGTTGTGGGCCATCCCTGCGATGACACTCGACCTCCTGATCCTGTTTGCGCTGACGAGGGTCCATATCGAGACCAGGGGCGGCCGGTGAACCCAGCACTTCATCCTCCGCCGCAGCACAGCACCCCCCAACAACCCACCACTCTCCGCAGCTCCCATCCCGTACGCCGTCGACCCACACACCGTCGAGCAGGCGTGGTTCATGGCGTCCAGGTGGAGCGCATCCGAGTCGTCCGGCTGCACGACGCCCGGCACGGCACGGCAAGGCGACCCTGCTTACAGCGGCCGGAGTCTCGCTCCGCGTCGTGATGGAGATCCTCGGGCACAGTCAGATCAGCATCACCATGGGCGTCCGCACGCACGTGGTGCAGGACACGCAGCGCGAGGCCATGAGTCACATGGATCGGCTGCTCAGGAGGCGTCCCGGTCGTCAGTGACCGTGCTCGTTGATGTCAGCTGTGGATGTCAAAGGCTGGTCGTCCGACAGGGTAAGCCGCCTATGGCTTGGGCACGGGTTGCTCCCCCGAGCCTCGGACGATCAGTCGTGTGGGAACGGTGATGGTGCGGGCGCGGGAGCGGTCGCCGTCGAGTCGTGCCAGCGCCATGGTCGCCGCTGTTCTGCCGAGTTCTTCCGCGTCCTGGGCGACGACGGTCAGGGCCGGTTCGAGTGCCTCGGCCAGCGATACGTCGTCGAAGGCGACGACGGCGACATCCTTGCGCTTGCTGCGGGCCAGTTCGGCGACGATGCCCAGCGCCATGATGTTGTTGCCGGCGAACAGGGCGGTGGGGGGATCGGCCAGGCCGAGGAGTTGGGCGGTCGCGGCCTCGGCGCCCTGCTGGTCGTGGGCGTTGGTGACGAGTGAGCGGTCGTAGGGGATGTCGGCTTCCTGCAGCGCGGAGCGGTAGCCGGCCAGACGTTCACGGCGGGTGTACAGCTTCGGGGGCAGGTCGCCGACGAAGCTGATGCGCCGGTGGCCGTGGGCGATGAGGTGGGCGACGCCGTCGTGGGCTCCGGCGCGGTTGGAGCTGACGATGCTGTCCGTGGCGAGGCCGGCTCCGGGGCGGTCGAGGAAGACGACGGGCAGTCCCGCCGTGCGGTGGGACTTGAGATGGGAGTGGTCGGCGCCGACGGACGGAACGACGATCAGGATGCTGACCCGCCGGGCGAGGAACTTGTCCGTCAGGGCGCGTTCGCGATCGGGGTCGTCCGCGGAGGAGCCCATGAGCAGGGTCAGTCCGCGGTCGCGGACGGTGTCCTCGATGGCGCGGGCCACGGCTCCGAAGAAGGGGTTGGCGAGGTCGGGAATGACCAGGCCGATGGTGGTGTCCGGGCCGCCGACGCGGATGTTGCGGGCCATCAGGTTCGGCTGGAAGCCGAGCTTGGCCACTGCGGCCAGCACCTGTTCCCTGGTCTGCGCGGAAGCGGGTCCGTCCTCGTTGAGGACTCGGGAGACCGTCTTGGCGCTGACGCCGACTTCGCGGGCGACGTCGGCCAGGGTGGGGCGGCGGTTCGCTGCCATGGAGAAACCGTCTCCTGAGGGCTCTCGGTTCCGGCCGCGGCCTCGGCCGGAAACTGCGAGAGCTGGGTTGTGCTGTCAGGTGGCCTGGACTCCGGCGGCCTTCGCGGCCTTGGAATCCGCTACGACAGTATCTCCGGCCTCGTCGACGGTGAGAGCGCCGGTCATGATGGCGACGACCTCGGCCATGGAGTAGTCGGAGGGCTTGATCACGGCGGCGCGCCGGCCGAGGCGGTGGACGTGGATCCGGTCGGCGATCTCGAAGACGTGCGGCATGTTGTGGCTGATCAGGACGACCGGCATGCCCTTGTCGCGGACCCGGCGGATGAGGTCGAGGACCTGGCCGGACTCCTTGACGCCGAGGGCGGCGGTGGGTTCGTCCATGACGACGACACTGCGGGCCCAGGCGACGGAACGGGCGACCGCGACGGCCTGCCGCTGTCCGCCGGAGAGCGTCTCCACCGACTGCGTCAGCGAGCGCAGGCCGATCTTCAGGTCGGCCATGTGCTCGGCGGCCTCCTGCCGCATCCGCTTCTTGTCCAGCATGCGGAAGACACTGCCGAGTACGCCGGGGCGGCGCAGCTCGCGCCCGAGGAACATGTTCGAGGCGATGTCCATGGAGGCGGCCACGGCGAGGTCCTGATAGACCGTCTCGATGCCGTGGGCGCGTGCGCTCTGCGGGCCGGAGAAGGTGATGGGCTCGCCGTTGAGTCGTATCTCGCCCGCGTCGGGGGGCACCGCGCCGGTGAGGGCCTTGATCAGGCTGGTCTTGCCGGCTCCGTTGTCGCCGATGACGGCGAGGACCTCGCCGGGCAGCAGGTCGAAGTCGGCGCCGTCGATGGCGGTGACCTGGCCGTACCGCTTGACCAGGCCGCGGGCCTGCAGCACGGGCGTGGGGGAGGAGGTGGCGGTCATCGGGCCTTCTTCCGGGAGAGCTGGTCGACGGTCACCGCGAGGATCACCAGGACGCCGGTGATCAGGGTCTGGTAGATGGAGGCGACGCCCATCAGCTGGAGACCGTTGCGGAACACGCCGACGATGAGGACGCCGATGAAGGTGCCCAGGACCGAACCGCGTCCGCCGAAGAGGCTGGTCCCGCCGAGGACCACGGCGGTGATGCTGTCGAGGTTGTCGGTCTGCCCCGCCTGCGGGTCGCCGACTCCGGTGCGGGAGATGAGCAGCAGGGCGGCGATGCCGTAGAGGAGACCCGCCACGGTGTAGATGCCGATGGTCAGGCGGGAGGTGCGGATGCCGTTCAGCCGGGCGGCCTCGGCGCTGTTGCCCAGGGCGTAGACGTGCCGGCCCCAGCCGGTGCTGCTCAGCGCGTAGGCGAGCAGGAGGAACAGGGCGATGGTGACCAGGGAGCCGTAGGTGATGTCGGTGTGGCCGAGCGGGAAGGTCTCCCCGAGGGCCGTCAGCGGGCCGGGCAGGTTGGTGACCGTCTGCTCCTCGGAGTAGATGTGGGTCAGCGCGAACGCCACGTTGAGCATGCCGAGGGTGACGATGAACGGCGGCAGCGGGATCTTCTGCACCAGCAACCCGTTGAGCAGACCGAACCCGCCGCAGACCGCCAGGCCCAGCGCGATGGCGACGAGCGGCGGGAGGGAGCCCTCGGCGGCCATCTTGGCGATCACGATGCTGCCGAACGCCATCACCGCGCCGCACGACAGGTCGATGCCCGCGGTGAGGATGATCAGGGTCTGTCCGATGGCGAGGGTGCCGACGACCATCACCTGCTGCACGATCAGCGAGAAGTTGCCGCCGGTGAGGAACTGGTCGGTCGAGAAGGCGAAGAAGGCGCAGGCGAGAAGGAGGGCGACCAGGGGTCCGGTGGTCGGCGCCGTGAGCAGTCTGCGGGCCGTGGTCGGCGCTTTGAGCTCGGCGTACGGCGTGGTCGTGGCTGTCATGCGAAGTCCTTGTCGGAAGACAGAAGTCCCGGTGGGAGGACAAGGGGGCGGCCGTCCCCGGTCGGGGAGGTGGGGCCGGCCGCCCCGCTGAGGGGTTTGGAAATGGCGGCCAGGGGCGGGTGAGCGGCTCAGCCCCAGCAGTTGTCCAGGCCGTAGGCGGTGTCCTTCGACGTGACCCCGCCCTGCGCCTTGTCGGTGATCAGCGTGACGCCGGTGTCGGTGTAACCGGACGCCTTCTTGCCGTCCTTGGCGTACGTCACGACGGCCTTGACGCCCTCGGCGGCCATCTTCAGCGGGTACTGCTGCGAAGTCGCGGCGATCTTGCCGTCCTTGACGGCCTGGGTGCCGGTGCAGCCGCCGTCGACAGAGACGATCAGGACGTCCTTCTCCCGGCCCTTGGCCTTCAGCGCGGTGTACGCACCCAGGGCCGCCGGTTCGTTGATGGTGTAGACGACGTTGATGCCGGGCGCCTTCTGCAGGCAGTTCTCCATCGCGGTCTGGCCCTTGGCCTGGTCGCCACCCGTGTCCTGGGCGCACACGACGTCCTTGTCGGTGGCGCCGAAGCCCTTCAGGAAACCGTTGTGCCGTTGGACGCCGACGGAGACACCCGGCGCGAGGTCGAGGGCGGCTATCTTCGCCGTCTTGCCCTTCATGGCGGCCTTGGCGTACTCGCCGATCAGCTGGCCGGCCTTGAGGTTGTCGGTGGCGAAGAGGGCGTCGACCGCGCTCTCCGGCTCGGTCGGCGTGTCCAGCGCGATGACCAGAACACCCTTGGCGCGGGCTTTCTGGATCGCGGGCACGATCGCCTTGGAGTCGCTCGGGGTGATCAGGATGCCCTTCACGCCGGCGGCGACCATGTTCTCGATGGCCGTGACCTGACCTGCGTTGTCCCCGTCGAACTTGCCTGCCGCGGTGGACAGTTGGGCGCCGTTCTCCTTGGCGGCCTTCTCCGCGCCCTCCTTCATCTTCACGAAGAACGGGTTGGTGTCGGTCTTGGTGATCAGACCGACCTTGACGCTGCCCGATCCGGTGCTCGCGGTGCCCGATCCCGATCCGGATCCACAGGCGGTCAGGGCGAGGGCTGCGACACCCGTGCAGGCAGCGGCTCTGAGCAAGGGGGAGGGCAGACGAGAGATGCGTGACATGAACGACTCCTGCGGGATTGCGGGCGAACGGCCGGCATCGGGGCATGCCGTCCCTCGGTGTCATCGTTGACTTATGTCATCGTTGACACTGCTTGGCGAGGATGATGGACTCCGTTCCCCGGCAACGTCAATGCCTTGCACCCGTCACAAATCGGCAACGCCCGCGGCCGTCGCCCGCCCGAAAGCCGTTCACCGGCTGCCCGGGACGTGCTTGTTTCTGTCCGCACATCCCGAGAGAAGAGCAGCCCATGAGCCCGCGCCAGATCACCGTCCTGGGGGAGTGCGTCGCGGACGCCTTCACCGAACCCGCAAGCGTCCCGTACGAGCTCGCCCTGCGGGTGCTGCCCGGTGGCGGACCTGCGAACACGGCGGTGGCCCTGGCCAGGCTGGGTACCCCGGCCCGCTTCCTGGCACGCCTGTCCGGCGATGTGTTCGGCCGCCTGTTCCGCGCCCATCTCGAGGCGTCCGGCGTGGACCTGTCGTACGCCGTCGCGGCCGCCGAGCCCAGCACGCTGGCCGTTGCCGAACTGGACGCCGAGGGCCAGGCTGCGTTCTCCTTCCATGCGCAGGCCACTGCCGACTGGCAGTGGACCGGTGCGGAGCTGGTCGGCGTTGACCTGGCCGACACCGCCTGTGTGCACACCGGCTCGCTGGCCCTGGTCAAGGAGCCCGGAGCGGCCGTGCTGGAGGACTTCCTGGCTGCCACCGCGCCTCGGGCCACGATCAGCATCGACCCCAACGTCCGCCCGCTCCTGGTGCACCCCGAGGTCTACCGCGCCCGGCTGGCGCACTGGTGTGCCCTCGCGGATGTACTGCGGCTGAGCGAGGACGACCTGGAACTCCTCCTGCCCGGAACGCCGCCCGAGCAGGCGTGCGACATCTGGCATGCCGCCGGTGCGCGGCTCGTCGTGATCACGCGCGGTGCCGACGGCGCCCTGGCCTCACTCGACGGGGAGCGGGTGCAGGTGCCCGCGGTGGCGACGCCGGTTGTCGACACGGTCGGTGCAGGTGACGCTTTCACCGCGGGACTGCTGCACCACCTCGGCACCCACGGACTCCTCGGCGGCAGGCTGACGGACCTGCGTCTCGGCGATGTCGAGGCAGCCTGCCTGTTCGCCGCGCAGGTCGCGGCCCTGACCTGCGCGGTTGCCGGCCCCAACCCGCCGTGGCCGAACCAGTTGGCGCGGTTCGCGACCGTCGGCGACGCCTGATGGTCTGTCGGTCCGCACCGGAGCAATCGCGCCCGAACCGTTGACGCACTGGCCGGATCGCGCTTCATAATCGGACACTCGATGTCATCGATGACACAAGTCGACGATGACACCCCTGGTCGGCGGCGTGGACGCCGGCCTCGGCCCGGGGCTTTCGGTCCGTCCGCGCCGGGGCCGCAGTCACCGCTGCGCGGATAGCCGGGGGACAAGGAGACATCCTGAGCCCTGTACGCGTAACCCGGCATGCCCGCATGCGAGGGATCGGCTCGGTGAATCTGGACAAGGCCGTCGCCTGGCACCTCGACTTCGCTCACTGACAAGGACACGAAACCGTGAAGAAGACCCTGCTCGCCGAGTTCACCGCCCGAGAGGGAGCGGAGGACGAGGTCGCCCGCCTGATTCGGGACTACGCCCTGAAGGTGCGGGAAGAGGAAGGCAACCTGGCCTTCGACGTCTACACCAAGGCGGCAAACCCGCGCGGATACTGGATCTTCGAGGTCTACCGGGACGAGGACGCCTTCAAGACACACCTGGACGCCCCGTACGGTGCCCCGTTCAACGCCGCCCTCACCCCGCTGATCGAGGAGGACGCCTCCGTGCTGACGTTCCTCGATCCGCTGGCCACGCATCCGTAACGGGCGCTGAACACAGGCGGCGCCCCGGAGCTGGAGCGCAGAAAGATCGAACTGCTGCTCCAGCTCCGGGTCGACGGGGTTTGTACGCGTGCATGTACCACCGGGTCGTGGAGGTGCCGGAGCAGTTGTGGCGGAACGGCCCGCCGCGCTCTGCTCTGCTGGTCAGCCGTGCTCTGCCGCGCCTGGCCGGCGCGGCAGAGCAGGACAGGGCCTGCGGTCGGCTGATCGCGGCGGCGAAGATGCGCATCCGCTCGATGCTGGGGAGACCAGCGAAGGCGACCCGCTTGCGCTCGGTCAGCGGGACCGTCGTCGCGTAGAGGCTCACGTTGACGAACCACGGTGCAGGCCCATCGCACGTCCTCCTCGTCGGGTGGCACGGCGCCGGAAACGGTGAAGGGCCAGCCTGGGAGGTAAATCCTCCTGAGCTGGCCCTTCTCGCTGTGCCCCCGGCAGGATTCGAGCCTGCGACACCCGCTTCAGGAGTTCGGTCCGAGCCCGGTCTGGCGTCCGTCGTCGGCTGGTGTGACGGCCGGACAGAGTCGCTGACGTACGCCCCTGTCCGGCGTCGTTGATGTCAGCCGTGGATGTCATCCTGTGCGCCGCGGACTCCCTCGGGCGCAAGGCCGGTCCTGCTTGGGAGCCGTTCAGTCCAGGAAGTAGGACCAAAACGGGATCGCGGCGTACTGGTGGTCTTCCGGTGTGGACACCGGGCGACCGAACTCGTGGTGGAAGTAGTCGACCAGATCGGTGCCGTAGTAAATGATGTCCGTCTGGTACATCGACAGCACGGGCGTGCCCGTACGGTTCGGATCCGCCAGCAGACACCGATGCGAGTAGATCGGCACCATCACCGGGACCTTGGCCAAGTAGATGCGAGCCACCTCCAAGGCGTCCTGAGTGCCCGCCGGCCGCGGATCCCACTCCGGATGCCAGAAGCCGCTGTGTTCCACGTCGAACAACACACCGTCGATCGGCCAAGCCAGCCGCTCCGCCAACTCCTCCGCGTCGCCGTCCCGCCAGTCGGGCCAGCTACGGCCGCCCGTCGGCAGTCCTGCACCCAACAGCGTCCGGTGCTCTGGAGCGAAGCGGAACCCCCAGCGCTCCTCGACCTGGTTGAGTTCACGCTCACTCATGCCTCGCTTGATCTCGACTCGGGTGGGGAGCATGGCGAGCAACGCCTGGGCGTCCTCTGAGGTCAGCGGATTCTCGGGGCTTATCGGAGTCATACGCGGAACGGTAGGACACCTGAGGACGCCCAAGCAGCGGGATTTCGCCGTGCCCTCAGCTTGGGAAGCCGAGAGGCCGGCGCCGACCGCGCACAACCCGTGAACGAGCTTGAAAACCGTCGTGGCAGCGATGTCACCGTGGGTTCAAATCCCGCACCCACCGCAGATGAACGGCCCCTGACCAGGTATCTGGGTCAGGGGTGAAGGCCCCGTCGCCGTTCCCCCCAGTCGCCACGATCCTCGCGGTGGTCAACCTGGCACAGCTGTGCGGCCATCCGCGGCCGGGCGGATCGCCGTGATCACCCCCTGCAGGCTTGTCAGCCAGATGGCGGCGTCGACGGCGTAGTACAGCTGCGGGTCGGGCGTCTGGCCGCCCGAGGCGGCGAGCACATCGGCGATGACGGTGCGGTCGGTCGGCGCGTTCGGGTCGGGGGGCTCGGCGGGCGTGGGGCGAGGCTTTCTTGAGCGCAGGTCGTACATCAGCGGCAGCGCAGTCAGCCGGAGACGGTGGGCGGCGTCGCGCAGGTGCGCGGCGCTGAGCGGCCAGGCCGCCAGCACGCTTGGAGGGCAGTGGTCGAGCAGGCTCTGCCCCATGGTGATCACCCGGTTCCCGGCCAGCAGGATGGCCATCCAGTCCTCGTCGGCGGGGTGCGCCGGGTCCGGGTCGCCGCGCTCGGTGGCGTACTGCGCGTAGCTCGCCTCCGCGATCACCTGGGCGAGGCGGGCCCGGGCCAGCGCGTCGCCGGCCGTCCCGTCCCCGGCGATGGTGTCGATGATCTCGGTGACGGCCCGGGTGCTCTGGTCCAGCAGACGTGAGCAGGCCCGCCGAAGTTCCCCGGCACCGCCTTGCGGCCAGGCCAGCAGCCCGACCACGGCTCCGGTGACGCCACCGATGACGACATCCGTGAACCGGACGGCGGCCAGCCCCGGCTTGGCGGGACCGAGCTGGGCAAAGGCGGCGGCTGCGGCGATCGTGGAGAACGCCTGGTTCCAGCCCATGCCGAGCACGGGCCCCGCGGAGAACGCCAGGAGGTACAGAGGCGGCAACACGACCGCGTACACCACCACGTGGTCGGCGACGAAGTACAGCATCGCAGTTACCACGGCGGCGCCCGCGAGCGTGCCGCCGAACGCCGGCCAGAGCGCCGTACGGGTGCCCGTGGCGCTGGTCCCCATCACGGTGATAGTGGCCAGCAGCGCCCAGATGCCGTGGCCCAGGTCGAGCCCGCCCACGATCAGCCGGGCGGCGGACAGGGCCAGCGCGATCCGGACGGCGTTCTGGAAGTACACCGACCGGGGCGTGAGATGGGCCTGCAGGCAGCGCGCGTAGAGCGAGAGCGTAGGCCGGCCTGCATACCAGAACGGGCCCGGCCGCTCCGCGGGTGGCGTCGCGTCCGCGGGCACGGGCGCGCCGAGCGCGATGCGCACTGCCGTGATCAGGAAGGTCCCGGTGTACGCGATGTCCAGGGCAATCGCGCCGCCGCGCACCACAGCCGCGCTGTTCGGGCGCCACATCTGGGCCTCGAAGTCCGACGCGGCGGCGGTGTACGGGGCGTCGGAAGGCGCCGGGCCCCGGCCGGACAGCCCGAGTGCGACGCCGTGGCATGCGGTGGCCGACGCTTGCAGCAGCCGGGACGCCGCGGGGTCACGGGTGCCGGGGGTGTCGTGGGCGTCCTGTTCCAACTGCCGGGTCTGGCCCAGCAGATGACGCATGTAGGTGGCGCCCTGGCGCAGCGCCCGGTGCCGCGCCGACGCCGACGTCGGGCGCTCGTCGTCCGGCACCCGGCTCATCCGCAGCTCCTGCGCCGCCGTCATCAGCCGCTCCGGGCCGTCGAACGGTGGTGACCGCGGCTCCGTCGCGAGTGCCTGAAGCGTGCTGGACGCCAGCGCCGCGGCGCGCGCCAGCCGGTCCGCGTAACGCCCCGGCGGGGGAGCCGGCATCAGCCACATCTCCGCCGCAGCCATCAGCACCATCCCGGTCGCCAGCCCGGCCAGGCGCGCCCCCAGCGTCGCGGGGGCGTACGGCGGAAAGCACGCCAGGATGTAGAGCGCCTGGAGGCCGCCTGCCAGCCCGCCCAGTCGGGGCGCGCCCACCCCCGCGTACGAGACCAGGAAGCCCACCCCGAACATCCCGAGGGCCGCCGTCCACGAGTGCACCCCGAGCACGGTGCCCAGGGTGACCAGCGCGGCAGCGACCGGCAGCACCGCCAGCAGCGTGCGGGCGCGCTCACGCGGCGTGCCCGGGACGAAGGACATCCCGCCGGTGGCGATCGCGCCGAACAGCGCGTAGATCGCCGCGACATCGTTCCCCAGGCCGTAGCGCGCCGCGTAGAACCCCGTGCACGCCACGAGCGTCACCCGCGCCGAACGCCGCACCGCCCGCAGGCCCGGATCACGGGCCCGCAGCCATTCCAGCCCACCGCGAAGGGGCACCCGTGGCCTCCTCGTCGATTCGGTACAGAGACACGCCCACTCCCCCTGTTCACGGTAGGGCGGGCGGTTACGCCCGGCCACCGCACCCGGGGCCGGTCAGGCGAGAGGGGCCAGGACCGGATACTTCTCGCTGCGCAGGTCCTTGTGCGCGTCCGGCAGCAGGAGGACGAGGCCCGGGCATGGCGCCCTTGGTTCGGGCAGCCGGAACCGGACGGTGCCCTCCGCCCGCCGGGCCGGCATGCGGTCGGCGCAGCTGGGCCGACCCCGCAGCTGCCATCGCCCGGCGAGCAGATCGCCGAGCGGACCGTCAGCAGCGTCGGCGGCTTCATGGTCGCCGGACAGCGCATCCAGCTCGGCCGGTCCTATGCCCGTCAGGTCGTCACCGTCCACCTGGCCGAGGACACCATCCGGGTCTTCCTCGGAACCGACCTGATCACCACCGTCCCCCGGGTGACCAGGAAAGAGGTGGTCGTCCGCAAGTCCGGCGAACACAACCGTCGGAAGATCGTCTGGGGCAGACGTCAAGCATCACCCGACGTCGCCCCGTCAAGCATCGCCTGAGACTCGACAGCCTGGTGTGGGGCTTGAAGTCGTACGCGCAGGAGGGAAGTTCAAGGCTTCGCCGGTGTGCCAGGGGTAGGAAGAGCGCTGGTCGGGCTGTCCAAGTGATGTGTGTGTCGCCCTGGTTGATCGTGACTGTGCAGGGTTCCGAGCACAGGAGAGCTCTTCTCGTCTTGATGCGGCCCTCGTACAGCCACTCCCAGGCCTCGTCGGAAGCCCTGAAGTCCAGTGCTGGCGTGATGGTGCGGAGCGCGATCGCCATCCAGCGGTCCGCCTGTCCGGCCGAGTGGGCGTCGAAGGAGCCGCGGAGGGTCGGCTGTCGCGTCTCGGTGAGGTCTTCGGTCCAGCATTCGCACCAGAAGCCGCGGGTGTATCCGTTCACGAGGGCGCTCCCGGCGGGTAGGCCACGAGGACGTAGCGCGTGTTCTCGTCGTGCAGGGTGAGTTGGTAGGCCGTGCCCGTGGTCAGGTGGGCGAGGGCTCGTTCGTGTTCGGTCTCGTCCCTCAGCCAGTAGCGGCCCGGCTGGGCGCAGCGGCCTGCCTATGACTCCATGCCTGTGCCGTGGGGCTACGAGCGCTGCGAGGCAGAGGCGTGCCCACGTGCGGGGCTGCGGCCGCCTCGCTGCCATCGGCACGTCACAGCCCGTCAGTCGCTCAGCTTGGCGTTTAACGCCGCAGGTCACCTCGCTCCGGCTGAAATATGGTCATTCGTGTGGTGGAGTGCGGCGCGCGTCGGCTTGTGTGAACAGGCCGCGCCCGATTTTCTGCGTCACGTCAACCAACATGTCCGCTGCCAGCCAGGATGTCCGCTGGCGGGCGGCTACTTCGGGAGTTACCGTGCGCGCACGAAGCCTATCTGTCGCGGCCGCAGCCGCTGCTCTCGTCCTGGTCCAGCCGGGCCTCGCCGTCGCGGCGGCCGACCCCAGCACCACAGTCACGTACACCGTCACGTCCGGCGCATTGACGCTGTCGGTACCGGCCAGCGCCAACCTCGGCTCGGGAGCGCCCGGCACCCGGATCAGCGCGCCGATCGGTCCCGTGACCGTCACCGACGATCGCGCCCTCCTCTCGGCCTCCTGGACGGTGACCGCGGCGGAGACGGACTTCACGAGCAGTGGGTCGACCATCCGCGCCACCAGCGCCGACTACGATCCCGGGTCGATCACGACGACCGGTACCATTACCACCACCGGAACGCCCGTGACGCTGAGCAACTCCGCGCAGACAGTAGTCACCGGGAGCGCCGGTGTCGGAGACAACACCGCGACCTGGAACCCGACAGTCACCGTCAGCGTGCCCGCCGGCGCCGTCGGCGGGGCTTACACCGGAACGCTGACCCAATCCGTTGCCTGACGGAATGAAGGGTGCGCGCCGGTACTGGGTTCTGCTGCTGGTGCTGGCCTTCGTACAGGCGGCCGGGGTGATGCCGGCGGCGGGGCACGGGGCGCCCGGGGTGTCCTCCCCCCAGGACCCGGCTGCGGGCAGGATCATCAGTATCAAGTTGCTCGACGCTCCGGAAAGCCGCCGTGTCGATCCCAGGGCGCAGGCCTACATCGTCGACCACGTCGCGCCCGGCTCGACCATCGAGCGGCGGGTGGAGGTCACCAACGAGTCGCCCACACCGATGCACGTCAACGTCTACGCCGCGGCGGCCACCATCGCGAAGGGTGAGTTCACCTTCGCGCCGGAGCGCACCTCCAACGAGCTGACCGGCTGGACGTCGCTCGATACGGCGGACCTTGAGCTGGCGGCCTCCGAAACGGCGCGAGTACGCACCACCATCCGGGTGCCCAGGGACGCCGCCGCCGGGGAGCGATACGGCGTCATCTGGGCGCAGACGGGCACCCCCACGGACCGCTCGCACAATGTGGCGATGCTGGGCCGGGTGGGCGTCCGCATGTACATCGACGTCGGTCCCGGTGGTGAGCCACCTTCGGACTTCAAGATCGAGCGGCTCTATCCGACCCGAGCCCGCGACGGGCGGGGGGAGGTTCGCGCCCGGATCCACAACACGGGGGGCCGTGCCCTGGACATCAGCGGGGCACTCTCCCTCTTCGACGGGCCGGGCGGACTGCGCGCTGGACCGTTCTCGGCCAAGACGGGCACCACACTGGCTCCGGGCGACCTTGCGGAGGCGGTCGTCCCGCTGGACACACGGCTGCCGGACGGCCCGTGGACCGTGGGGCTCACGCTCAAAAGCGGCCTGGTCGAGCACACCACGCGCGCCACCATCACCTTCCCGACGACTCTCGGTAGCGCCGGAGCGGTCGCCGCGTCGGTCGCCCAGCAAGGGCACTTCCCCACCCCCGTGGTCGCCGGGCTTTCAGCCCTCGTCCTCACCGCTCTGTGCCTTCTGCTCCCCAAGTTCCTCCGGCGCCGCCGGTGACCACTCCGACCGAGCCCCGCCCCCGCAGTCGGCTGATCTGCTCCGTGGGCGACGCATGACGGTCGTCATCGAGCGCGTCACCGCTCCTTTTGCGCGGCGCCATCCTCGCTGGCGCTCTGATCTCGGTGCACCACTCGCCCACCCGCTGTGTTTGTCGAGTCCCGTGTGCGCGCCGCGATCACCGTCGTGTCGTATCCGCGAGCCCACTCGCGGATGCGTAAAGTGATATTCATGTCACGATGAGTAACTACGGCTTGTTGTCGACGGTTTGGAAGCGCAGATGTCGGTGTTCAGGCATGGGAGAGGGCGGGCTGAAGCAAGCCGCGGCACGGGAGGTACGGGCGGCATGTTTCGACTGTGGCTGAGGGTGTGGCCCCGCAAGACGGGGGCGGTCGTGATGGTCGGGCTGGCCGTTCTGGCGATCGTCCTGGCCACAGCCTCGACCGCCACGGTTCGGCGCGCGTACGTCGCCCAGGCCAACGACGGGGCGGTGCCGGTGAACGACACCTTCACCACTACCGGCCTCACCGAACCCAGTGGCACCGCCACCACTGACCCCAGCGGCACCGACAGCACCGACAGCACCGGCCTCACATTTACGGTCATCCCAGTCGGCCAACCCTCCCTGACCATCGCCAAGAGTCACGCGGACACCTTCACCCGGGGCGAGGACGGCGTTTACACCATCACTGTGGGTAACGTCACCGCAGCCGGCCCGACCAATGGCACCACGGTCACCGTGCACGACATCCTCCCCGCAGGTCTTCGGGCCGACAGGATCACCGGCAGGGGATGGCACTGCACTCTGGCCACCCTCACCTGTACCCGCAGCGACGTCTTGCCTGCCGGGCACAGCTACCCGCACGTCACCCTGAAGGTCGACGTCTCCTGCAACGCCCGTGCACGGGTCACCAACACCGCTACCGTCACCGGAGGCGGTGACACCACCACTCACACCGCCACCGACACCACCACGATCGAGCACCACGAGCACCACGGGCACGACGGCGACGGGTACGACGGCCACGACGGGCGTCATGACCACTGCGATCGCCACGACCACTGACAACACTCAGCCCGCGTGGGCGTAGCGGAAGGCGTGCAGGTCCATGAGCCACACTGCCTGGTCGGTAACGTCGCGGTCGGCGGAGCGACTTTGGCCGGGAGCTGCTTTGGCACGAGTGATCATGGCCCCGTAAGCTTCCGGCGCGTCGGGCAGTCTGTGGACCTGCCCGTTAGCACGACGTTGGGGCCATGATCTTCGAGGCTCGCGCCAAAGTGGCTGGCTAAATCCGTTGCTAAGGGCGTTCCGAGGAAGCGGTTGGTTCCCGGGATGTTCGAGTGCCAGACCGTGACACCTCGTGGCTGCCGGGCGGGCAACGCCTCGCTTTAGAGGTCGTCTCAACTGGCTTGAAAACTAGGCTGACCGCCGTGAGGGCCATGGTGGAGCAGCTGGTACCGGACGAGTTGTAGGAGTTGTTCCAGCGGGTGGTTCCGGCTGCACCGGTACGACCGCAAGGCGGAGGGCGACGTCGTTACGGGGACCGACAAGTGTTGGCTGCCATCGTGTTCGTGGCCAAGACCGGTTGCACGTGGCGGCAAGTGCCACCGGGCTTCGGACCGTCTGGTGCGACCGCGCACCGCCGTTTCACAGAGGGAGCCGAGCTCGAGTGTGGGGCAAGCTGCACCGCCTGGTCTTGGACGAGCTCGGCGCACGTGGCGGACTGGACTGGTCGCGGTGCGCGATCGACTCGGTGAACATGAGAGCCCTCAAAGGGCGGATCTGACGGGTCCGAATCCCGTAGATCGCGGTAAGAAGGGATCAAAGATCCACTTGATCACCGAGCGGACCGGTCTGCCCCTCTCCATCGGGATCTCGGCTGCGAACACCCACGACAGCCAAGGGCTGGAGCCCTTGGTGCGCGGCATCCCACCCATCCGCTCCCGCCGCGGCCCGCGCCGCCGTCGACCGACCAAGCTGCACGGCGACAAGGGCTACGACTTCGACCGGCTACGCACATGGCTCCGCTCCCGCAACATCACGCCGCGCATCGCGCGCCGGGGCATCGAATCCTCCCAGCGCCTTGGTAAGCACCGTTGGACCGTGGAGCGCACCGTGGCATGGCTGTCCGGGTGCCGCCGCCTGCATCGTCGCTACGAGCGCAAGGCCGAACACTTCCTGGCATTCGCTGGCATCGCCGCTGCTCTGATCTGTTATCGCAGGCTGACAGCCTGACCAGTGAGACCTCCGAGCTGGGATGATCCTGCTGCAAAGACGACCCGGCAGCGAGGAGCGCCATGATCGACTACCTGCCCGCAGTCATGGCGATGCTCGGCCAGGCCCAGAACCGCTACGCGGACCCCTCGGCCTGGAACCGCCTCCACGCAGAGCTCGGCATCCGGCTGCCGAACGACTACCAGACCCTCGTGGACGCGTACGCCCCCATCGAGCTCAACTGCCACTTGTCCTTGCACCACCCCGCGACCGGACGCTGGAATCTGGGCGACTGGATTCAGGACACGGCCCGTGCCTGGTCCGAGGTTCCCTGGGACGACCTTGACGCGGATGAGGATCCTCGCTTGCTGTTCGGACTCACGGAGTTGAGCTTCGGTACCAGCAACGGACTGTGGCCTATCGCCAGCACCGACCGAGGCGAGACACTGTTCCTCACGGCTGCGGACGGCATGCTCTCCGGGATCCTGGTCGAAGACGGGGAAGGCGGCTGGGCGCAGTACGAGATGAGCTTCGCCGAATGGCTCTGCCGCTATCTCATCGGCGAAGACATGGCTGGCCCCAACACCTCAGCCTTCTATCCCGGCCCGGTGCAACTGCGCCGACTTCCGATGGCCGCCGGCGAACGGCCGGAGCCCTGGAGCGGGCCGGAGCGCGGCATGTAACCCTTCCTACCACAACAGTCACGGACACCCCCACGTCGCCTGGAGAGCCAAACGAGACGACCATTTAGGAGTTTTCTCGGTTCGGGGCTGTGACCTGGGCAAGCGTTGGTCGCAGTGCGTCTGGCCTGGAGAAAGCCTCTCCGTAGTTCTCGCGAGTTCGTGGGGTTTCCCATTCTGATGTGTGCTGCATCCGTTCCACGGACCAGACCAGACCAGAGACCAGACCGGGCCAGGCGCTCTCACTGCCGTCATCGTCGCCGCATCACGTTCGCTCTGTGCTCATTCCCGTGCCCCAGACCGTGTCGGTAGATCTCAGCACCCGCGAACTGGTCCGCCAGCTCAAGGCGCTTGGCCGCGAGGTCACCCTCGCCCGCGGCACCTGTCGGCCTCATCTGTCCCACCCCCTACGAGGCCAAGACACCTGCCAGAAGCCCACGGAGATCCAGTTCCGCGACGTTCATGCCCTGGACATCGGCGACGGCCTGCGCGGATGCCGCCCAGTGCGATCGTGAGCCGCGGACCGCTGAACGCGCTCGAAATCACACAGGCGCGTGATCCGGGTCGGTCCGGCACCGGCTCCGAAAGGCTGAGCGATGGTGAGGAACCGATGAACCCGAGTGACGTCGACCGTATCGAACACACCACTGCCGAACATCAAGCCGATGCCGGGGTCAAGCCGCTGCTCGACGCCCCCCAGACGGCCGCGGCGGGGGTGGCGATGTGGATCTTCGTCGTCGCCCCGCCGATCTCCCTGATCGCCGTGGTGCCGTTCGTGTGGGGATGGGGCTTGTCCGCGCTGGACCTCGGCATGGCCGTGGTTTCCTACCTCGTTTCCCTGGCCGGCCTCACGGTCGGCTATCACCGTCTCTTCACGCACCGCTCGTTCAAGGCACGGCGGGGCCTGCGGATCGCCCTGGCCGTCGCGGGTTCGCTGGGGATCGAGGGCTCGCCGGTCCAGTGGGTGGCCAACCACCGGCGCCACCACGCTTTCGCCGACCGCGAGGGCGACCCGCACTCGCCGTGGCGCTATGGCACCGACACACGCGCGCTACTCAAGGGACTTCTCCACGCGCACATCGGGTGGATGCTGAAGCGTGAACTGAGCAACCGGGCCAGGTTTGCTCCCGACATCGGCGCCGATCCTGATCTGCGGCTCATCGGTCAACTCTTCGGACCGCTGACCGCCGTCTCGCTCCTGGCCCCGGGGTTGGTCGGCGGGTTCGTCACCGGTACCTGGACGGGTGCGCTGACCGGGTTCTTCTGGGCCGGCGTGATCCGGATGGCGCTGCTGCACCATGTCACCTGGTCGGTGAACTCGATCTGCCACGTGACGGGCAGGCGCCCCTTCGCCAGCCGGGACAAGGCCACCAACTTCTGGCCACTTGCGCTGCTGTCCTTCGGTGAGAGCTGGCACAACTCACATCACGCTGATCCCACGGGCGCGCGCCACGGCGTGCTGCCGGGCCAGCTCGACCCGGCGGCCCGCCTTATCTGGGTGTTCGAGAAGCTTCGCTGGGCCCACGACGTGCGTTGGCCGAGCTCGGACCGTCTCAGCGCTCGACTGCTGCCCAACCCGGGTGCCCCGCACGGGTCCGCGGGCTGACGACGCTCGGACAACGCGTCGCCGCGGGAACCGCCGGATACCTGGACGGGGTGGAGACTCCGCGGGCAAAGTGAGACCGAACTCAATGCCCATCACCGGCGGCACCCCTCTGGTGCCCGGCTCCAGGAAGGCCAGTCCGACGGGCCAGAGCGCGCGCCGTGCCCCGGCCAGGACCAGCCCGCCGGTCGAGGGCGCGGCGAAGGCGAGGCCGTACTGCCACGGTGCGAACCCGACTCGGCCCAGCACAAGGACGGCCAGCGGTGACTCGGCGGCCATCACCAGGGCGTGGAACAGGGCGGTCCTGAAGAGCAGCGGACGCAGCGCCGCGTCGGGGCGAGGAGGTACAGCCAACCGTCGAGCAAGTCCCCGGCCCGCATGAGCGCGGCCTTACGACGGCGGGTAGCAGCTGGTGTCTGCCCGTGGCGCGGATGCCCAGGACCGAGAGGAGGTAGCTGACCGCGTCGGCCAGCACCGGACCGAGGAGGCCGATCGCCGTGCCGCCCAGCAGTGGTCTGATGATCGTGGTCGTCCAGGCCGTGGACTCGAATCGGGCGTTGGCGACGAGCAGGTCATCGGCTGGCACAGCGCCTTCAGGTACGCGCCGGAGGCGGCGCGGAAGGTGACCGAAGATTCGGGCGTCAGCCAACCCGCATCGCGTAGCGCTCGCCTGCTTGCCGCCTGAGGGCCTTTGCCGTCAAAACGCCCCGGACCGTCCCGGCCCGAGGCGTTTCGCCTGGTCACGCTTGTGCCCCCGGCAGGATTCGAGCCTGCGACACCCGCTTTAGGAGAGCAGCTGAATCCGTGGCCCACGGCTCCTACCTGCTTCTTTCTTCTCCAGAATGCCATCACTAACTCCTGGGAGTGCAGGTTTCGCCTGTGATTCATGGCTGCGGTCATGGCCACACGGTGGTTGCGAAGGCACTGGCTCGACCACCGTTCCCTGATGCCAGGGACTCGGTTCCCTTACCCCCGAGATCACTGTCGGTCGATGGTTCTTCTACTCAACGTATTCGCCTGGGGAGGGTGGACATGAGCGAGAGGACATCGACGACTCTGTCTCGTCATGGAACACGCGGGTTGCCCGAGGAAGCGAACCGGCGGTCGACGGCGGCGCTCGCATGGGCGGCAGGTGCCGTGCTCATTGTGCTGTCCGGCCTGACGATCGCCTACGTGGCCATGAGCCGTTCGGCGCCGCGCCCCGACTGGCACCCCTGGACTCTGGCCCTAATCGAGCCGGTGCCGGTCTTGCTGTTTGCCACGCCGGGGCTGGTGTTGGCGGTGCGGCGTCCGCGCAACCCCGCGGGCTGGCTGTTGCTACTGGCGTCGGCGGGGATGTCCGTCGACAACCTGGCACACGCCTACGGTACTTACGCGATCAGCCGTGGTGTGCCGGGAGGTGTGCCGGCGGCGTGGGTGTCGAGCTGGGCGTTCGTGCTCTTCATCTTCCCCGTCTTCTTCCTCCTCCTGTTGTTCCCCGACGGCCGTCTCCCGTCCCCGCGCTGGCGGTGGGCCGCCTGGTACACGGGGGGTGCCGTGGTGTTCAACCTGCTGTTGGGAGCCTTCCTGCCCGGGCCGATGGGTTACGACTACTTCCCGTCGTTGGACAACCCGGTCGGTGTGCCGGCGTTCGCGTTCCTGCGCGACGTCATCAACCAAGTCGGCATCGTCTTCAATCTCCTGCCGTTCCTGCTCGCGGTGGTCTCGCTGGTGCATCGCTTCCGGATCAGTGACCGCGTCGGGCGTCAGCAGTTGAAGTGGGTGGTGCTCGCCGTGGTCGTGAGTGTGGCTCTCGTGGTGGTGAGCATCCCGTGCTCAGGGGTGGCCGAATCACTGCTCATGAGTGCGACCACGGTGGTCTTCAGCACCGGGGTAATGATCGCGATCGTCCGCTATCGGCTGTTCGACATCGACCGGCTCTTGAGCCGTGCCCTGCTGTATGGGGTGCTGACGGGGGTTCTCGTCGGCCTGTACACGGCGACGGTGGCGGTCTTCGAGCTGGTGATGCAGAGCTCTTTCTCCCCGACGGTCTCGCTGCTGGCTACTGCAGTCGTGGCTTCTCTTGTGCACCCGGTGCAGGGCATCCTGCAGCGTGCCGTGAACCGACTGGTCTACGGGCTGCGTGACGACCCTTACGCGGTGCTTGTGGCACTCGGCCGACGACTGTCAGCGGCAACCGATCCCCAACAGGTGCTTCCCCAAGTGGCGGCCACGGTCGGGGAGACATTGCGACTGCCGTACGTCGCCGTCGAGCTGTACGGTGCGCACTCCGACGGCTCGTTGCCACTGACGGCCCGCTTCGGGGCACCCGTGCCAGACGTCTTGAGGCTCGCGCTCATCCACCACAACGAGGAGGTCGGCGCTCTGCTGCTCGGAGCACGCTCACCGGGTGAATCCTTCTCTGCGGCGGACCTGCGACTGCTGGCAGACGTGGCCCGTCACACCGCCCAGGCGGCTGCCGGGGTGCGGCTGACGTTGAACCTGCTGCGAGCCGGGCGGCAGTTGACCGCGGCTCGGGCGGAGGAGCGGCGCAGGCTCGGGCGAGAGCTGCACGACAGCGTCAACTCGGTTCTGAGTGAGGTGGTATGGGGTCTGCAAGCGGCCCGCAAATGGCTGCCGGCCGACCCGGAGAAGACCGATGCCCTGCTGGCTGCCGGGCTCAGCCGTACGCACGAAGGGGTCGAGACGGTCCGTCGGATCTCACAGGGACTGCGTTCGCCTGTCGACGAGGTCGGCCTCATCGGTGCCGTACGGGCCTACCGCGAACGGTTCCCGCTGCCCGTCGACGTGGATCTGCCTGACGAACTTCCTGAAATGCTCGCCGCCTCGGAGGAGGCGCTGTATTGGATCATGGTCGAGGCTCTCACCAATGCTCTGCACCACGCCAGGGGTGATCGCTGCAGCGTACGGCTGGAGGCGGACAGCGAGATGCTGACCATGACCATCACGGACAACGGCAGGGGGCTGCCCGAGCCGCTGCGCACCGGTGTCGGGTTGGGATCCATGAGGGAGCGCGCCGCAGAGGTCGGCGGTGACTGCCAGGTGCGGACGATGGGGCAGGGCGGAACACAGGTCGTCACCCGCCTGCCTCGCGTGCTGCCGGGTATCACGGTGGAGACCGCCCCGTCTGAGGGAGCCTGAGATGGCATCCGACCAGAACGGCGCCGACGAGCGGGTCGTACGCGTTCTCGTCGCCGACGACCAGCCCTTCGCACGTTTCGCCTTGCGGATGCTCCTGGATGCCCATCCGCGTATCCAGGTGGTCGCGGTCGCGTGCAACGGCCAAGAAGCGGTCCAGCGATGCCAGGAGTTCCACCCCGACGTCGTGGTCATGGATGTGAGGATGCCGGAATCCGGCACCGGGCCGGTCACGGAGACCGCGGGTATCACCGCCACCCGGCAGATCATGCGGACACAGCCGACGATCAGGGTGCTCGTTCATTCTGAGTGGGACGGCGACCCGCTGGTCGTGGCCGCCATGCGCGCTGGGGCCTGCGGATACCTGCGCAAGGCCGACAGAGACGAGGACCGGCTCGCCCTCATTATCCTCGTCGTCGCGTCCGGCGCGTCGGTCTTCACTTCCGACAACGAGCGCTTACGTCGGCTGTTCAGCACCGCCTACACCGCGCACCGCGAGTCGGCGCTTCCCCTCCTCACGCCTGCGGAGCGCGAGGTGGTGAACCTCGTTGCAAGTCCGGACGAACCGTCCAACCAGGAGATCGCCACCGTTCTGGGCATCGCGAAGAAGACGGTGGCGAACAGGATCCTGCAGGCCAGAGAGAAACTGTCGGCCTCGGATCGCAAAGAACTCATCGCCATGGCCCGCGCCGCCGGACTGGGAACTTGAATCTGCCAACGGACGGGCGGTGAGAGTGATCACCCGCCCTGGACCCTACGGGTATAGGTCGGCCGCAGCGACGGCAACAGCAGCGACGACCGCAGTAAGTCGCAATGCGGGACGGTCGGCCCCCTCCGCTTGCCGCCGTTCTCGGCGAAGAGTTCGCCTTCGCTCAACGCGTCTCCCGGCACGGGGATGTCGGAGAGAAAGAAGTGCAAGTCAGCGCGAAACCCACTATTTTGCGTCCTACAGGTCCGTGTCGGATCCCAGGTGATGCCTGACGTTCTGGTCCCAGGTGATGCTTGACGGTGGGCCTAGACAACATAGGGAGCCCCGTGGGGCTTGTTCGCCTTCACATTGCGGACCGGGACATCGGCCGCGGCGACAAGGACGGACGTTCCAGCCAGCCGGTCGGGTCGGCTGAGCAGACCCGTCCTTCTCGCAGGCCATGTACAGGGCCGTTGTCTGGCCAGCGGTCCGGTCCAGGGCGAACCAGTCAGGCGCGGCCCGCGGGAACTCGCCAGCGTCCGGCCAAGCCGGCAGAACATGAACCTCGCGCAACGGGTCCGACGCAGACACGGAGGGGGACGTGTAGGAACAACCGCTCCCCCCGATCCGTGCCGTCGCCGGGCCAGGGTGCGTCAGGTTCTCGGAAGATACGACGACCTCGGGATGGTTTCCGCTGGTTCATTCCAGGAGGATTGGTGTAGCCGGATATGTCTGCTGCCGTACGGCACCAGGCGGAGGTGAAGAAGAGGGGGATTGCGGTGGGCAACACAAGCGGTGCGGATCAGGGGTGGATGGATCTGGCGGACGCGATCGCCCTGCTGCGGGACCAGATCGCCGAGGCACAGGACCGGATCGCTGGCTCCGCGGGCGCCGGGGAGTGCTATTCGCACTGGGGGAGATCACGCTGGAACTCGGTCTGGAACTGACCGGCACCAAGGGAGTCGACGGCGGACTGCGGTGGAGCGTGATCAGCCTGACCGGGAAGAAGGAGAGCGGCACCAGGGCCACCCACACGGTGACCGTGAAGCTGGCCCCGCACCTGCCCGGCGGTGGCGACCTCGACGTCAGCGACGTGGAGAAGAACCGCCGCAGGCGTGCCGCGCGCAGCCGGGATCAGGCTGCCGGAGTTGCTGGCCCGAGTCGACCGGAGCGAGCGCAGCGTCGCGCTGTGGCTGGAGGACGTGGCCGCGACGCCGGCCCCACCGCTGGACGCCCGCGCAGTACCGGGTGGCGGCACGCCGGTTCGGGCTGGCGCAGGGCGGCTTGGGCACCGGGCACCGGAATGGGCTGCCGTCGGGCATCGGGTCTCCGCACGCGTATCTCGACGGTGGGGCGGGGCGGGTGGACTGGACGCTTCTGTAGGACGACGACGCCTGCGGGTTCGGCTGGGCCTCAGTCGACGACAGTCAGCCACCACGGTGAGGACGCCGACCGATCAGGCGCGCGTGTGCCTCGCTGCACCCCCACCGGCCTCAGCCACGTTGCCGGTGCGGTCGACCAGAGCAAGCCGCGCCGGCCGGACCGTAACGACAGTGCCGGAGCCCTCAGCTTGGGAAGCTTGGGTCTTCTGGGGGCGGTTGCTGCACTGACCTGCGGTGGAGTGGCGTGGGAGCCCCGGTCACACCCGGGGCCAGTGCCCGCTGTTCCCCGTGGTTCCCCGCGCGATCTGGCACGCCACTGGCACGGCTCCTTCGTTGAGCAGCCAGTGAGGAGGCTGGACCTTGGAACGCTTGAGCCTCAGCTCATGACAGTCAGCCATGCTGGCGGGTGCGCCGACGGCTCGGGCGCGCGCGTGCCAGGGCACCCTACGGCCACGAAGAAGCTCGGCAACGGCGGCATCGAGTACACACGTGCGGCGACTGCCGCACCATCCTGGGGATGGACAATCCGGCCTCGTCTCCGGCACCCGGCAAAAGGCTGTCGCCTCAGCCGCCGGCAGGCGAGTAGCCCCCGACCGATATTCCCCGCAGGGGCCTGCGCCGTGTCCATAGAATCCTGCCTCGATGAAGAGACGCGTGCAGTTCACCGAGCAGGTTGTGCGGTTCCGTGACTACATGCCGATGGCAGATCGGGAAAAGTTCCTGCGGCTCGTCGACAGGATCGCAGCTGAGCCTGAAGGCGCCGACAGTCACCTTGCCTACAGAACCGACACTGTGACGCGCGCGGCCTGGGAAGACCGCGTAATGGTCCACTACGTCGTGACGAGCTTCTTCGTGGTCGTCATCGAGGCTGACATCTACGACGCGTCGCGTGGCTTCAACGAGGTGTAATCGGCCACGAGAGGGCCCCGATCGCGGGTGGGGCCCTCCGCGCGGGCGATTCTCGGCAAAGGGTGAAAACGAGGCCCACGGACGGCAGATGAAGAGTGAGCCGTCCACCAGAGCAAGTCCCGACGGCGGAAGCTCCGTGGCCGAACCCTGCGCGATGACCTCTTCGTCCCGAAGCAACTGAGCGGGGGCCGCTGCCTTGGGTTGGTGTGGCCCCTCACCTGCGGCGATCGTCCATGGGCGTCCGAGCTCGTCCGCCGCTGTTCGTCGGAGTTGTCACGCAGTTGGACACACAGCGGGGGCCAACCTCTCCGCTCGCGCTGAGATCAACCTCGTCCTTCGAGCTGGGCCATCCATGCGAAGGCGCCCGCAGTGAGAGCAGCCCGCGATCCGGTCCGCCAGCGGTCAGTGATATCGGTCCAGCCGTGAAGCACCGCGCTCTGGGCCCTCTTGCAGGAGATCGACGACAACCGTCCGGTCTGGGTCGAGCCCCTGGCCCTTCAACAGCTCTCGCAACCTGCGCCAGAGGTCGTACTCGCTGGTCCGTAGGAGATCGGTGTACTGAACGACGATGCTTGACACCATGAACCTCATGATCGGTCCCGGCGTCGACGAAGGGAAGTAACGGGCGGCATCGGTGACTGCTGGCGCCCACCTGGCCCCCGGTTCTGGTCGCAGGCGGGCCAACGGCCGTGACGGCTAGACCTTCTGATCCGTAGCTCTACAGAGATCGGTCATTGAAGGTCATAGGGGCTACCACGATGGCTATGAGGGCCACCGCTGGGCGCTGCTGGTTGCTGGGGTTACTGTTTTTCGCTGCTGTACGCGCACCACCTCACCGCGCTAGTTCTTCCCAAGGGTCGTAGCGCTCCAGCGTCGTCTGCTCCAGCAGCCCCAGCTGCCTCGCCGCCCGGCGTCGCTCCCGGACCTCTGCGGTCGAGCGCGGTCGGTAGCCGGGGCCGCCGCAACCGCACGAGTGGAAGGTGAGGCTGGCACGCAGCGTGGCCTCAAGTGCCTCCCAAGCGCTCTTGTCTCTACGGCGAGGGACAGCAAGGTCGAACCCAGCATTGATCATCGGGGTACGGCAGCGCGGGCACGGATGCGCCCGCGGCGACAGCGGGCTCTGCTTGAACGACGACCGGCACGCAAGACACACGAAGTGCGGTTTGTAGCGGGTCGCGTATCGGCACATGCGGACAGGGTAGAGAGGGTGCCTGGACGGGACCACCACTTTAGGAGCGAGGTGAGACGAGTGCAGCTCTGTGGTAGCGATCGCTTGTGTCCGTGGTGATGGCCTCAACCAGGGGATCGAACGTCCACGTGCCGGGACGCGCGTGCTGGCCGTGCCATGTGCGAAAGCCCGCTGCGATCCCGCCGTCCTTCGCGCCCCGCTGGGTGAGCGTGTTCACACCGCAGGCTTCGGCGAACTCGTAGACGTCGAAGTTGGGGTCCGAGAACCCCAGCGTCTGGGCGACCATCCACATGACGTTGGTACGAACGCGGTCAGTCTCCTTCGCGGAGAGGACGGCGGCACCTCGCCGCCACCCTCTCCTGCGAACTCACCGGCATCCTTCTGTCTGCCCTGACCTGGAGTGATGCCGTTCGGGATCGTGGTGGTCTCCGTTCCGGCCGAAACCGATTCGTCTGTGCCTCGGACGGCCCGGAGACGGCCCAGGACTCAGCCGACCCGTCCCCCGCCGACAAGGATGCGACGGCTCACCCAGCGGTGCGGTCTGCCCGAGCCGGGCGGCGCCGCGGGCGTTGGCGGCTTTGCCCCGCCGCTGTCAGTGCCGGCAGGGCCGCTTCCTACCTGTCGTCTTTGTCCCGGCCCGGCTCCTCTTCCGCCGCGTGCGGCATGCGTAAGAACAAGGTGTCGTACGCCCCCGCACCGTGATAGGTGAGGGTGACCGTTGGGCTCTCGTTCCCGGTGTACCTTGCCCAGTTCACTCTGGGGTCCCGTTTGGCGGAGTGCGGGAACGTCAGGTGCTGCGGGGTGGGCTGGGGTGTGTACGGGGGCTGGGGTGTGTACGGGGCATAGGCCGGGTACGGCGGTGTTCCTGTACTGCGGTGTCTGCCCTGCTGTGCCGTGGCTTGTTCCACGCCGCCGCTCGTCACCACGACCGTGACGCCGACGATGATCAACAGGAGCCCGGGCACGGTCGCGGGCTTGATGCCCTGTCCCAGGAACCACCACGCGGCGAGCGCCGCCACGGGGGTCTCCAGCAGGAGCAGGACGCTCATTGTCGTCGCCGATGTCCTGCCGAGGGCGAAGTTCAGTGAGCCGAGCCCCAGGATCTGGGGAAGGATGAGCAGCCCGAGCAGCGACAGTTGCGTGGATCTGTCGAAGCCCGTCAGCGGGATGTGGGCCAACCGGCAGACGGCGAGGAGTTCCAGACCGCAGACCAGCGAAGTGAACGTCGAATACAGCGGTGTGCTCACATCCGCGCGCGACCGTTCACTCAGCGCGGTGTACCCGGCCTGGGCGACGGCCCCGACGAGGGCGAGCAGGTCCCCCAGCAGCGCCGTACCGCCGGACCTGATGTCGAGACCGCCCGCCGCTGCCGCTCCCACCACGGACAGCGCGAGACCCACCCACGTCCGGCGGGACGACCGGACGCCCTGCCCCGCGGCGATGAGAGCCTGCCAGACGGGCTGGGTGGCGACGAGCGCCGTGGACATGGCGACCGAGGTCAGCCGGGTGCTCGTCATGAAGGCCGCGAAGTGGAGGGCCAGCGCCGTGGCCGCGAGAAAGCCGAAGACCAGGGGCCGCCACTGCTCCCGGCGCAGGACGCCGCGCTCGCCCCGTGCGACGCGCACCACCTCACGCCGGCGCAATAACACCAGGAGAGGCCCGAGTACGGCGAAGCCCAGGCAGTTGCGCCAGAAGGCCATGGCGAGCGGCGAGGCGGAGGCGGCGGCGGTGAGCGGGGCGGTGGCGGAGACGGAGACCACGGTGACTGCCATCGCCGCCATGGACAGCGGATCGAGCTTGGACTTCACGCGTTCGTACCGCCGTCCGCCGTCCGTTGTGTGCCGTCCGCGGTCGACCGGGCGGCGGCGGATGCCGGGCTACCGTCGTCGTCGTGCGGGGAACGCGGCGGCGGCACATGGGCGTTCGCGTGGCGGTACTCCGCCCCGTCCCTCCCGCCGCGGCCGCGATCGAAGACGTCCATGCCGTGCGGGCCCAGCCGCGTTCCGTGGCGAACTCGCACGAACTGCCACAGGGCTGCGGACATCGCGGATATCGACGTGCCGTCGGTGGTTGTCTTACCAGCGTCCGGCAAGTGAACGGCATCGCGCACGAGTATGTGCAGGTGTGGGGGCAGACCGTCTTTGTCGAACGCGGCGAATGGGACGTCGGTTGTATGGCCAAAATTGATCACTTGGTACGCGGTTTCTGTGCTGTGGGAAGTGGGGGCGGCGGCTCAGGGCTTCGACGGCGGAGGCGAGACCGGCCGGCGCCGACGTGTCCTTGTCGTTCAGGCGGGCCGCAGGCGGCAGGGGCGCGGCAAGGAGAGTGAAGTGCCGGGGAGGGCCGACCCTGCGTCCTGCTCGTGGCTCCGAGTGTGCTGGCGCCGGGCCCTTGCAGCCTGCCCTTGCCAGGGGCAGGCTGCCTGGCATCCGGGTGCTCGATACTCGGCGCATGAACAAGGAGCCGCGGTTGGGGGAGTTCCCCAAGATGCGGCGGTCGCGGTTGCAGCCGGCGGATGTGGGGTCGCGACCCGGCCGCGGCGCGCGTGAAGTTCGCGGAGGTGGCGGACTCCTGGCTGGCCGCCCAGATCCACCTCAAGCGATCAACTCGCAACCGATACCGCGGTGTTCTCGACGCCCACGTGATCCCGAGGTGGGGCACCACGCCCCTGGACCGCATCCGTTTCGAAGACGTCTCCGAGTGGCTCGCCGACATGCTGTCCGGCCAGGCGACGGGCGGCCGGAAGCTCAGCCCCACGCTCGGTCCGCAAGGCGTACGTCATCCTCGGCCAGGTCCTCGGCTACGTGGTCAAGTCCCTTCGCCTGGAGGTCAATCCGGCTGCCGGTGTGCCCCTCCCGAAGGCGGCCCCGACCGGCCACGTCTACCTCGACGACACGCAGGTCGAGGCGTTGGCCAACGCGGCAGGCGCCTACCGGATGTGTGTCTAATGGATCAGGTCAGCCGCCGGTCGGTGGCCTTCCTCCCAAGCCTGGTCAATCGCAGCAGCGGCTGCATCCCAGGCCGGCTGCTCGATCTCCTCCGGCACATCCCGCTCGTCGAGTACGAAGAGTCGGCTGCCGACGAGATGGGTGGTTGTCTTTCAGCCGAGACGACGCCCTGCCTCACGAGCGGCACGCCGGACGTCCTTGAGCTCGCCCATGTCCGTAAGGCCATCGCCGCTCAGGTTCAGCTGCCCGTAGTAGCCCTGGTACTCGGGCCAGAGCGTGGTCCGCATCAGCGACTCACGCTGGTCGACCAGCTTCTCGTGCCGGCGTCGGGCCAGCTCATCCTCGATCAGCTTCCACCTCGCTATCGCGGTGTGCATGGGTCTGACCGGCTTCGCCTTGACGATGATCGCCTGTGGCCTCGTCTTCCTCGACAAGGAACTCGGCAAGGTCGTCTCCATGGCGCGCGAGCTGGCCGTACGGCTGAGCCGGTGGGCCCGGAAGACGCAGCAGCGCACCGAGCACGCCCGCGAAGGAGCGCTCACTGAGGAGTCCGTATAAGGGAGTCCGTACAACAGAGGGGCCCCGGGCATCTGCACAGAGGGGTCCGCACAGCCTTCCCTGCGCCCTTGGCCGAAAAAACGGCGCATCAGCGTCGGGTGCCAGGCAAGCTCTCAGTTTCACCGGGTCGACCAAGGAGACCGACAGGACATGGAAGAAACCCCGCCTCTTCACCCCGCCGAGGACGGCGCCACGGTGGGACTGTTCTGGGTCTCGGCGGACGGCGTGTACGTGGGAGCCCCGGCAACAGCACCGGCCCCCAACATGGTGCTCACGACAGCGGGGCCCCGCGTCATCGGTCCGCACCCACGGGAGTGGACATGGTCCGACCTCGCCGGCCTGGAGATCACCGAAGTCCCGACCCGCTCCGCTCCGCAACGCTGGGCGACCCACGCCGCGAGCTTCGTCGCAGCAGCTTTGGACGCCTGGGTGCCGAGCAGCCCGACCGAGATGACCGTCTCCGTCATCGCGCCCGACGGCACCTACCGGACGCCGGTCTACTCCAGCGCCTCCGTCGCCTACTCCCCGCGCGAGGTCGCTCTCTCACGGCGGTTGCTCAGCGACTTCACCCAGGGCACCGCCACGCCCGCCGTCATGACCGAATGGTGGGAACAGACCCGGCCGACCAAGATCCTACGGTCGCGCGAGCGGGAGGCCGTGCTTGAACTCTGGCTCACACGCGCCTGACCGGCTCTTCAGGGGTGGCTCATGCCTGCCCCGGCCCTGGCCCACGAACCCTGCACAGGAGGACAAGACCGTGCGCACAGACCTCTCGGCAGCCCTCGGTCCCGACGCGCCCACGCTCGCCTTCGACGGCGACTGCGGTTTCTGCCAGGCGACCATCACCCGTCTGCAACGCCATGCCAGGCCACGGATGCGGGCCACGTCACCCGGCCGCACCGGGAACGCCTCGACCGAGAAGTCCTCGTCTTCCGCGGGGCCCACGTGGGCGATTCCGGAGCGCAGGCGCTTGGTGCCTACCTCGCGTCGTCACCCCGTTTCCGATACCGAGCCACGGCGCTGCTCCTGCGCGCGCCCGTCATCAGGCAGGCCGCTCGACTCGTCTATCGCCAGGTAGCCATCCACCGGCACCGCATGCCTGGAGGCACGGCGGCATGCGCGCTGCCCCGGACGCACGACTGAAGGCCAACATGATCCGAGTTCCCACCTGCATACTCAGCAGCTTCGAGCCGCCACGGGTACACAACGGCCACAGCCTGGACCTGTTCGTGCAGATCGGGTCCCTGACCAAAACGCTCACTGCAACCGTCCTGACCGCCTTGACCGGCCGCGGTGTTCTGAGCCTCGACGACCCGCTGGAGTCGTTCCTGCCCGCGCCCGGGGGCACCGGCATCACCCTGCGCCACCTCGCCGAGCACACCTCGGGTCTGCCACGGCTGCCCCCTGAAATCGGCGGCCGCGACCCCTACGCGGCCTTCGACACCCAGGCCCTGGACGCGGTCGTACGGCAGCTGGACACCCTGGTCACGGCTCCCGCAGGCTCCACCGAGGAATACTCCAACCTCGGATACGCCCTGCTGGGCGCTGCCCTGGTCGCGGCCACCCGCACTCCGTACGAGGAACTCCTGCACCGGCATGTCCTCGACCCCCTGGGCGTCACCGACGTCGCCGCCGGCCCGCCGCCCGGCAGACGGCTGTGCCGCCGGGGGCTATTCGGACGACCGAAGCGGCTCTGGACCATGACTGGCGCGATCCTGCCCGCCGGCGGCCTGTGGGCCACGCCCGAAGCCACCGCCCGCCTCGTCACCGGCCTGCTGGTCGACCGCAGGCTCGGCGAGCCTGCACCGGCCTGGCAGAAAGCGGGACGCCTGCTGTGGCACAACGGCGCAACGGGTGGCGCCTCGGTCTTCGCGGGCGCCGCACCGCAGGGCTGGGTCCTCGTCCATCGTCTGTCCGGCCGGAGCGCCGCGACGGACCGGCTGGCCCTGGAGACATTCAGACGTTTCGTCGATGTCCCCTCCCACCAGAGGTGAGCCACTCTGGATCACGACCTGACGCATTTGGCTTGAGGAGGAGCGGTTCGTTGAGGCTGCCAAGCTCCGCAACAGCGCCCGATGGGTCGTGGCCCTGACGTTCGCTCCGCCGAGGGGGGCGCTTGGGCTCCACTGGGAAGACGTCGACCTGGACGCGGGCTAGGTGTATTGATCACGAGCGTTGTTGACACTCGCCGGTGCTTGATCATGGGGAAGACCTCCGGTGTGGTGGAGCTGTCTGGGAACACACCGCACGGAGGTCTTCGTGTCCCACCGTAATGCCCGGCTGACCGTTCACGGCAGGCGGCTGCTGGTCGAACGTGTCTGCTCCGGCCGCCCGGTCGCTCATGTGGCGGCCGAAATGGGCGTCTCGAGAGCAACGGCCCACAAGTGGGTCCGCCGCTGGCGAGCCGAGGGCGAGGCAGGCCTTGCCGACCGCGGATGGGCCACAGCAGCTCGCGGGCCGCGCTGGTCTATCAGCACATGACCGGCGACCGTGATCGGGCCATCGCTGACCGCCTCGGCGCGATGATCCGCGACGGCCGGGGAGACCCCTCGGACAACGTCGACAAGGGCTCCGCACGGACGTAGTGGCACGCGTGTGGCACGGCGCCTGAAACGGTGAAGGGCCAGCCTGGGAGGCAAATCCTCCTGAGCTGGTCCTTCTCTCGGTGCCCCCGGCAGGATTCGAACCTGCGACACCCGCTTTAGGAGTTCGATCCATCCCTGGCAAGGTGAGGCCTTCCTTTCTGCACTGGGGTCGTGGGTATCCGCTGACAGCGGCGGCTGTTTATGGCCGTTGGTGTCAGCGCTCGATGTCAGTGGGGCCGGCGGGACTCAGGGCAGGCCGGGGCGTCGCTGGCCGTGTGGCGTACGTCAAGAGTCGGTGGGCACCCACTGACGCACACCGTGTCCGTTCGTGCCGTACCAGTAATGGGACAGGCCCTTGATGCTGCTGGTGCGGAACGGGCGGCCGTGGTCGTCGATGCGGACCGTGCCGGTGCGGCCCTGGGAGGACCAGTCGAGTTCCAGGTACCACTTGCAGTCGTAGGTCTCGGTCGTCGCGGTGACCAGCAGCACCTCCGGGTCCTCGGCGGAGACGCGGTAGGGGAACTGCACGGCGCGGGCGTGAGGGATCGGGCGGTTGATGTCCAGGTTCACGGAGAAGTCACGGGGCGTCAGGCCGCCGCCGCAGCCCTGGCCCATGGCGTACGCGTTGCCGGTGACCGGGGTTCCGCGGCTGACGATACGGACCCGGAGCGCCTCCAGGACCACGGCCGTGGACGACTTCCCCTGCACCGAGATCTGCACCATCGTCTGCCGCCCCGGCGCCGCCCCCTGCGTCGCCGCCCACACTCCGGCGTTCTGCTCCACCGGCGGCGGGGGCACCTGGGTCGGCTCCTTGTCGATGACGTAGTCGTACCCGCAACCTCCGTCCCAGATCTGAGAGTCGACGGTCCAGGCGAGCGGCACACCGGTCGGCGTGGGGGCGTCGCTCTTCGTGCCCGCCGACGGTCCGCCCTTTGCCTCGGGACTCCCCGTAGCCCGTGCTCCTGCTGAAGGCGAGGCCGACGCAGGGCTGTGGGAGGGGCTGGTTGCAGTGGCCGAGGGGTGGTGTGACGTGCCGGTTTCTGTCGTACCGGACCGACCGGTGGCCTTGGCCGAGTTGTCGTGAGACCGGTCGGCCGACAGCGCCGACAGACTGCCCAGCGTCACCAGCAGCACGGTCGCCGTGGCGGCGCCGACGGCGGTGCGGCCACGGCGGTACCAGGGCCGTCCGGTCGAGCGGGCCGCATCCCACTGGACCGTCGGCTCGGGACTGCCTGGTCCGGGAGCGTCGGAAGCGGGCGGCCCGGCGTCGGATGCGCCCGCGTCGGATGCGCTCGCGTCGAGTCGCCGTGGTGCACCGCTCGTGCCGTCCCCGTCACCACCGATGTCGTCCGTGCTGCCGCCCGCGCCCAGCGCCGTCCGGCTGTCGGGACCCGAAGCCCGGCGGCCACCTGCCGGCTCCGGCACCCCCTCGGCGTTCGTCGGCTCCGCTGCCTCCTCGGCCGTTGCCGGCTCTGCCGCCCTCTCACTCGTCCTCGACCGCTGTCGTGCCGTCACCGCGAGCAGCCACAGGCGGTGCAGTTCGAGGCGTTCCTCCGGTGTCGCTCCGCAGAAGGCGGCCAAGCGCTCCACCGGGGCATAGTCCTGCGAAACCGCCTCGCCCGCGCAGTAGCGGTGCAGCGTGGAGGTGTTCATGTTGAGGCGCCGGGCCAGGGAGCCGTAGCTCCGGTCCGTGCGGTCCTTCAGCCGGCGCAGCAGCGCCGCGAATTGCTCGACGTCGTCCCCGGTCGACACCGTGCCCCCGTCCTCTCACGTATCCCCGTATCCCAGGCGGTCCTTATACCTGCACGTCAGATGGGCTGGGATGGTTCCACCGTCGCCGGACGGGCGTCCGGCGTTGCGCCGGGCCGCCGTGACGGCCGATGCTCTTGGTGTCGCACCGACCAGGGCCGGACCGACCAGCCGGCGGCGGGCGACAGCCGACACCATCCACTCATCCACGGGGGACACCCATGCCCAAGCGCACCCGAGCAGGCACGCTCCTCGCGCTCACCGTCACAGGCCTCACGTTCACCGTCACGGGCCCCGCCCCCGGCGCGACGCTCGTCACACCGGCGAACGCCTCGGCCAAGGCGCCCGGTTTCCTCGCGGCGGCCGATCTCCCGCCGCACCCGAGCTCGTCCTGAACGACCGGCAAGGTCGCCGGAGGCGTACCGGAGGCGGTGGAACAGGACCGCTGTCCGAGCATGAAGCTGGGCGCCGACGGCTCGGCTCGCGGCTGACCAAGAACATCAAGTCCTGTGCGGCATCCATCGAGAAGGCCGGCCCGGAGACCGAGGCCGCGCTGAAGGACTACAGCACGCTGCCTGTTGAGGTGAGCACCCAAGTCCACGGCCTGCACACGGTGATCTCCTGGGGCGCCTCTGACATCCGTCTGTTCTGCGTCTGCTCTCCGTCGGCTGGGCCGGCAGGACCGTCACGGCCGTGAACAAGCTCCACTGACCGCATGACCGGGGCCGCCCTCCGCCACGGGGGTGGGGAGGGCGGCCCATCGCCCACCGACAGCGCCATTCGGCGCGATTCGTCACGACTCGAAAAGCAGGGAACACACATGAGCAGCAAGACCCGCACCGTCCTGACCGCCGGCGTTCTCGCCATCGCTCTCGGCCTCGGCGCCACCGCCCAGGCATCCGCCGGCGCCCCGCGCAGCGTCAGCGGCAAGCCGTCCGACAACATCACCCGCATCGCCGACTTCTACGGCGCCTACAGCGACGCGGTGCTCGGCGAGGACCGCGGCCACCTCGGACAGGCCCTGCGCAGCCACTACCTCACCCCCGCCTTCCAGAAGGAGCTGGCGGCCTGGGAAAAGAGGGAGCACGCCGACGGTGTCCTGCGCGCCCAGAACGTCCCGCTCGCCTGGAAGGTCACCGACAACGGCACCACCCGCACTTACACGGAGGCCGTCGTCACCCTCACCTGGGGCAACACCACCACCAAGCTTGTCGTCGACATGGCCCGCGACAGCCACAGGATCTTCCACATCGGCGACAAGGGCGTGGGACGCAAGTAGTCACTCCGGGCGCAGGCTCCGCGTGAGGATCTGGAACGGTCGTAGCCCGAAGGCCAAGTCGCTCTCGTGCAGCCGCCGTTCCAGCAGGCCTGACACCTCGGTCCGGCCCACCGGGAACCCCGGACCGAGGTGGCCCGCGCCCGCCGCCCCGGGGACTAGTACAGCCGCACCATCAGATCCCCTCCGCCGACTTCACCGACTCGACGGTCACGGCCGACTGGTCAAAAGGCCACCTACGGAGATCCGTAGGTGGCCTCTTCCCTGGTGCCCCCGGCAGGATTCGAACCTGCGACACCCGCTTTAGGAGAGAGCCTATTGTCTTCCCTGTCTGTGATGACCTTTCCCTGGCTTCGCTGTTCCTGCTGGTCGGCATGGTGCGGTCTTCCGTCCCTGTCCGATCTTTCCCTGCCTTTACACGGCCTTCCGTTCCCATGACGTTCCCATGACGTTCCCATGAGGGGCCCTCGGAGAACGTTGGGAACGGGCGCGGGGGAGTCGGCTGAGGCCAGCTGGGGTCGCCGAAGCGGTGAGCACCGCAGACCCCTTGGGGGCGACAAGGGCCCCGCCCCTGCCACTTGAGGTCGGGGGCCATCGCATCGTCTGCGCGGGCTGTAGATGGCCGGTGGGCACAGGCTAGCTGCTCGGGCTGGTCTGCGGGGCCGGTCCGTATTAGAGGATGTTCCGGAGGATCTCGGGTTGGCCGACGTAGCCGCGGACGCCCACTACATCGCCGACGACACCGGTGACGACGCCAGCCGCCGCGAGCCCAGGGCGTATGCGGCCGTGACACCCGCCACCGCCACGCCGGCCCATCCTTCGCCGCTCATCGCCGGAGCCTTCCGTCGGCATCACTTCGCTCAGCAGCGCAGACGGCAGATCCCCGGTACTCCGGGCCTGATGGTCCGCCCGACGCCATCCTCCTCCGGTTGTCCGGCCGACGCAGCCGGAGAGCCATCCGGCAAGGAGCAACTGCCCACACGCGGTCACCGACTGCACCTTCCGGAGGCCGACGGTACGGCGTCCCTCACGCTCGACGAGACGTGCTGATGGGCGCACACGGCGACGCACACAAGTGCGGCCACGGGCCGGAAGCTGCGCGAGGGAACTTTCGTTCCCGAGTCCGCACGGGTCGCCCCGCGCCGGGAACGAGAGCCATGAGTCAGGACGGGGGCTGGAGAACCGCGTCGATGACGTAGATGGTGGCGTTCGCGGCCTTGATGTTGCCGCAGACGATGTTCGCCTTGCCGTTGACCTTGAAGTCGGTGCCCGAGCCCGACGTGGTCAGTTTGCTGCCTTCCACCGTCGTGAAGGAGCCGTTGGGGAGTTCGTCCGGGGTGATCTGCTGGTCCACGACGTGGTAGGTCAGCACCTTCTTCAGCTGCCCCTGATTGCTGAGGAGCGAGGCGAGCTGCGACACGGTCACCTTCTGGAAGGCTTGGTCGTTGGGAGCGAAGATGGTGAGATCGGGTTTCCCGTCGAGGGTGCCGGTCAGCTTTGCTCTGACCGCGGCTGAGACCAGCTGGCTGAGCTGTGGATATGCGGCCGCAGCCTCTACGACCTTGTCTTTGACCGTGCTGACCTTCTGGGAGAGCGCCGAACAGCCGGGACCGAACGTCCCCGACGGGCTGGGAGACGCATCCTGTGCGTGGCTCGGCGACGCCAGACCTCCGAGCACGAGCGGGATGGTGACCAGGGCTGCCGTGGTGGCCTTTGCTGTACGCATGCGGGTGAACCTCATCGCAACCTTCCTCCCGTGGAGGCGTGAACACTGCAGAGGTTTGGATTGCGGAAGTTTTCGTTTCCGCCGTCGGGGTGGGGCGGCTGCTGCGCCACGGCCTTGGGCCATCATCACCCGGCCACTCAGCGAGCGTATCCAGCAGGTGCCGGTGACCGCATCTCGAAGCCTGGACGCGGTGAACGCCCCGCCCTGCTGGAACTCGGCCTGTCCGGGCTCGCCGCAATGACGCCTTCAGGCGCTTCAGCCCCGGTGAGGGTGGGCAACGCGGTGGCCGGCCAGCTCCGGCTGTATTTCTACTGCGAAGCCTCCGACGCCCCGATCGTGGGCGGCGACATGGGTGCGATTCGCGGACTAGCGCGGGAACGTGAAGGGCGCCTGGTCCTGAGGACGGGTCGGGCGGCTGGGACGGGTGCCTCGTGATCCGCCCCCTCACTGCTTGCCCTCCGTCGGTGGGGGCTGCGTCCCGGGCTGCTCCGTCCCCGGCCGCGTCCACTCTGCTCCGGTGCGCAGGCGGAACGCGGCGACGGCGGCCTCCACGGTGGGGAAGAAGTGGCCTGGGTCGATGGTGCGGGTCAGCTCATAACGCTCGATCTTGCGCCGCACGGGATCCTTGAGCTCGGCGAAGACCAGGTGGACCTGTTCGGCGTTGAGGGCCTCGTCCAGCTCCTCCAGCATGTCGGCGGCGGTGGTGTCCACGTCGGTCATCGGCTCGGCGGCGATGACGATCCACTCGGGCCGTGACTCGGTGGCGGCCAGCCGCCGCACCTCGTCGCGAAAGGTCTTGGCGTTGGCGAAGAACAGCGGCGCGTCGAACCGGTAGATCACGAGTCCGGGCAGTCGCTGGGCCTGCGGGTAGGACCGTACGTCGTGGTATCCCTCCAGCCCGTCGACTTTCCCGAGCGCGGTGTCGTATGGCCACCAGGCCCGCCGGAAAACGTTGAGCACGGACAGGGCGACGGCGATGGCGATGCCCTGCAGGACGCCGAGCAGGGCCACCCCGAGGAAGGCGGCGGCCGACAGCAGGAACTCGGTCCGGCGCTGCCGCCACAGCCGTACGCTTCCCGCTACGTCGGCCAGGGACAACGAGGCGGTGATGACGACGGCGGCGAGGGCGGGCTGGGGGAGATTGCGGAACATCCCCGGGGCGAGCAGGAGCATGAGGACGATCAGCGCCGCTCCGACGACGCCGGTGAGCTGGCTCCTCGCCCCGGCCCGCTCCGCCACGGCCGTCCGGGAGCCGCTGGTGCTGACGGGGAAGCCCTGAAAGAGACCGGCGGCCAGATTCGCGGCTCCCACCCCCGCCATCTCCTGGTTGCCGCGCACCTCCTGCCCGGTGCGGGCCGCGAAGGCGGACGCGTTGGAGATCGTGTCGGCCAGCGACACGAGGGCGATGCCCAACGCACCGCCGAACAGCGGGGCCAGGTCGGACGCACGGACGTCGGGGACCGTGAACGGTGGGAAGCCCTGGGGAAGCTCGCCGACCAGGCTGACGCCGTGCTCGCCCAAGCCGAACACGGCGACCGAGGCGATCGCCAGGACCACCATCACCAGCACTGCGGGGATCTTCGGCACCGTGCGCTGCAGCACCAGAATCAGAGCGATGCCGCCGACTCCGATCGCTGCCGAGGCCGGTACCATCGCCCCGTCGGCGATTTTCTGCACCAGACCGACGCACTCGCCGACCAGGTTGTCGGCCTCGACCTTGAACCCGAGCAGTTTGGGCAACTGCCCGATGAAGATCGTGAGCGCAAGGCCGTTCATGTAGCCGATCATCGTCGGCTTGGAGATCAGGTCGGCGATGAAGCCGAGTTTCGCCACCGAGGCCAGGATCATGATCCCTGCCACCATGATCGCGAGCATCGAGGCCAGTGCCACGGCCCGGTCGGGGTCCCCGTCCGAGGCCACCAGGGGCAGCACGGTGGCGGCGATCATCGGCCCGAGCGAGGAGTCAGGGCCCAGGACCAGGATCCGGGACGGTCCGCACACCGCGTAGCCGAGCAGGCAGAGGATGGTCGTGTACAGGCCGGTGATGGACGGCAGGCCCGCCAGCTCGGCGTACGCCATACCCTGCGGCACCAGCAGGGTGGTGAGCACGATGCCTGCGACCACGTCCTTGGCCAGCCATGCGCGCTGGTAGGACGCAACGGTGCGGACGCCGGGAACGGCACGCAGCCGGAACCCGATCCCGTGGCCGCTGCGGCGGGCCATCACGCAGGCCTGCCCGCGCCCTTCGGCGGGTGGGCCGCGAGCTTGCCCGGCTCCTGGACGAACAGAAGCCCCAGGGCGCGCAGCGGGACCTGGCCGGACTGCCTGGCGTTGATGGCGGACGCTCCATTCAGGGATTGCTGCGGCTCTGGGCTTCTGCCTCGGCTATGGCCTCGGCCTCGGCATCCGCAAGTGCGATGGCGACACCGAACGCCTGGGCGATGTGGGCTGCCGCCGACATGACGCGTGCCGTCCCCACGACGGGGGCGATCGCAACGAGAAGATCCTGCAGCTGCTCGACAGTGAAGTCGGCCTTGACCGCAGGGTCGATGTGGGCCAGATAGGAGATTGCCGGTGCGTCCATGGCCACGAGTGCGGCAATGCGGGCTTGGATCAGCGACCGCTTGTCCATGTGGCAATGTTCGATGGAGTCAATGGTCATAGCAGTGATCGTGTCGAGGACAGGAGTCTCAGACGCAGTGGCCATATCCGGACCGCCTTCCAGTGCTGTGGGAAGCCGGACGCGAAACCCGCTAATCGCGGGAATCCCCCTGCGCGCCGGGCAGTTTGCCCCTCAAGCGTAGGCAGCCCCGACTGGTGCCGCGCGCCGAGCCGAACATCCGGACCGGAAATGCCGACTTCGCGCTGATGACAGGCCTGCGCCCCACGTCTTCCTAGCCGATCGCGGAAGCGTCTATGGAAGTGAACAGGAGAGTCACGGTGACATCCGGTGCATCTGGGGCGCCGTCGGTGTTAGGTAAGCAGACGTGGGACGGCATCCAGGAACCGGAGGAGACTTCCAGCGTTTCCTCTCTCAGGGCTGTCCCGTAAATGATTTTTGAGTCGGCGTGGACGGGGCCGGTCGGCGTGCGGCGCGCGGTCCTACCCGGCAAGGACGAGATTGTGGAGGCGGGCGATACCGAGCATGGCTTGGTGGACGCCGTCGCCTTTGAGACGGCAGTCGCGCAGGATCTTCCACGCCTTCATGCGGGCGAAGGTGTGCTCGACGCGGGCGCGGACCCTCTTGTGCGAGCGGTTGTGTTCCTGCTTCCAGTCGGGGAGTTCCTCGCCGGCCCTGCGGCGGTGCGGCATCACGAGCCCGGTGCCGGGATAGCCGCCGTCGGCGATCGTCATGGTCTTTCCGACGGCGGCCTTGGCACCGGATTCCTCCCAGGCCTTGCAGTCGTTGCGGTTGCCCGGTAGCGGTTTGCCGACCACGACGACCAGGCGGGTGTCGGCGTCGATGACGACTTGGTGGTTGGTGGAGTACCGGTAGTTCTTGGACTGTTCGGCGATCGTGTGGTCGCGGGTGGGGACAAGTGTGCCGTCCACGATGAGCACTGTGTCTTTCGCGAATCGGCGTCTGGGCTGGAGTGCGAGGAGTGGGCCGAGCTGGTCGATGATCCGATCGGCAGCCGACTTCGAGACACCGAACAGCGGAGCAATTTGGCGCATGGTCAAGTTCGTCCGCCAGTACGCCGCGACGAGCAGCACCCGGTCCTCAAGGGGCAGCCCCCACGGCCGCCCCTTGCGCACGGCGTCCGCACCCTCGCGGCGCAGCGCGGTCACCAACTTCCCGAAGCAGCGCGGGCTCAGCCCGGTGAACGGGACTATCCAAGAGGGCTCCGACGCCGTGATCACACCAGACACCGCAAGATCATTTCATCCGAGATCGCCCGTCCAGGGACCGCCCTTTGGCCTCACAACTCCCACCAGAGGTCGATACTCGCGTGGATGCGCTCGCGCAGACAGTTTGAGTGTGAGTAGGCCCATTGCCGCACATCACCGCCCCGCGCCGGGTCAACCGCACCAAGTCTGAGCTCGGTCGCCCCCAGGTCCTGATCAAGATCGATGATCAGGTAGCAGAAGCAACAGGTGGGGTTCCGGTCCAACGACGCACTCCCTGGTGGCCGAGCCAACGGCACTGAGCGCACCGTCTCCCAGACCCTACGTCGAGACAGGCGCCCCGATTACGGGACAGCCCTTCGGAAGACGAAGGCGTCGTTTCCACGGAGGACGAGGACGCTTGCCTGACGGCGCGTTCCCATTCGTTCCCATGCAAGGCCAAAAGGCCCCTCGGAGATCACTTCCGAGGGGCCTTTCTGATGCATCGTGCCTGGTCAGGCATGGTGCCCCCGGCAGGATTCGAACCTGCGACACCCGCTTTAGGAGAGCGGTGCTCTATCCCCTGAGCTACGAAGGCGGGGGGATCTCGGTGAGACCCGGCGACTAGCCTAGCGGATTCGGTGGGGTGGGGGTTCTGGCGTTCGGTCAGTGGGCGATTCGGGTTTCCAGGCCGTCCAGGACGCGGTCGAGGCCGTACTGGAAATTCTCGTCGCGGGCGGTGCGGGGATCCTTGCCGCGTTGTTCGGCGTAGCCCTCGCGGAGGTGGGGGTAGGACTCGGCGGCCTGTTCGGCGGTGGGCCAGAGGCTCTCCACGTACTGCTGTTCGGTGTGGCCGCTGCGGGCGAGGACGTTGAGGTAGGCGGCCTCGCTGGTGGCCATGCCGGTGACGTAGGCGACGAGGGTCGAGGCGGCCTGGTCGGCCTCGGTCGTGGGCAGGCCCGCGCGGGTGAAGAGGGCGAGCAGGAACTCGGCCAGGCGCATCGCGTTCGGGCCGAGGTACGACATGCCCATCTCGCCGAGCACCGAGGCGATCCACGGGTGGCGCAGCATCGTCGCGCGCAGGCTCTGGGCGCAGAGGGTCGCGTCCGTGCGCCAGGTCGAGGGGTCGGTGGACCGGGGGATTTCGATTTCGCCGTAGATCTCGTCGATGGCCAGCTCGATGAGCTCGTCCTTGTTGGCCACGTGCCGGTAGAGCGAGGTTGCTCCGGCGCCGAGGCGGGTGCCGAGCTTGCGCATGCTCAGGGCGTCGATGCCGTCGGAGTCGAGCAGGCGTAGCGCCTCGGCGACGATCTGGTCCCGGCTCAGCGCCGGCTGTTCGCGGCCGGCCCGGGGGCGGGTCCACACCGACTGGACGGGCGGCGGCGGCTCCGCTTCGGCCTGCTTCTGGGGGGACATTCGGCTTCCTCTCTCCCGGTCCGGCCACCGTAGCGCACAGCATGCGCGGGGTGCGTACGGGTGGCGATGTTCTCGTACGTCGTTCTCTCTTGCGTACAGTGTGCGCATAGTCGTACGGTGTTCCACGGAGCGCACGGTGTGTGCGGCTCAGCCCGCCGTTCGAGAGGTAAAGAGGTAGAGAGATGAACCGTCATCCGCGCCGCTGGCTCATCCTGATCGTGTTGTGCCTCAGCACCCTGGTGCTGGTCGTCGACAACATGGTTCTCACCGTGGCGATCCCGACGATCGCCGAGGACCTCAAGGCCAGTGCCCAGGACCTTCAGTGGATCCTCGACTCGTACATGCTGGTCTTCGCCGGGCTGCTGCTGACCGCGGGCAGCCTCTCCGACAAGTTCGGGCGGCGGAAGGTGATGGTCATTGGGCTCGCGCTCTTCGGGGCGGCCTCGGTGGTCGCCATGGAGGCCGCCACGCCCGGGGCGCTGATCCTGGGGCGGGTGCTGATGGGCGTCGGGGGCGCGCTGATCATGCCCAGCACGCTGTCGATCCTGATCACCGTGTTCGACGACGCCGAGCGGCCCAAGGCCATCGCCGCCTGGAGCGCCGTCGCCATGGTCGGGCTCGTCGGTGGTCCGGTCGTCGGCGGCGCGCTGCTGGCCCACTTCTGGTGGGGGGTCGTCTTCCTCCTCAACATTCCCATCGCCGGTCTCGCGATCATCGCCGCGCTGGTCCTCATGCCCGAGTCCAAGGGGCCCTGGCGCAAGGCCGACCCGATCGGCATGGTGCTGTCGATGGTCGGCATGACCGCGCTCATCTGGACGATCATCGAGTTTCCCAAGGGCGGGCTGGGTCAGCAGGGCACGCAGTTCTCGCTCGGCGTCGCGGTGCTCGGGCTGGTCGGGTTCGGGGTGTGGGAGAGCCGCTGCTCCTCGCCGATGATCCCGGTCTCGCTCTACCGCAACCGGGTCTTCACCGGCGCCAGCTTCTCCCTCGTGCTGCTGACCCTGGCCCAGGGCGGCCTGATGCTGGTGCTGACCCAGTACCTGCAGTTCGTCCTCGGCTACTCCGCCACCCAGACCGGTCTCGCCTTCACCCCGCTGGCCCTCGCGACCCTCGCCTTCAACAGCGTCGGCGCCGCCCTGCTGCCGAAGACCGGCAACCGCGCCATGGCGGTCTTCGGACTCCTCGTCATCGCCTCCGGGTTCGGGCTGCTGTCCACGCTGAACCCGGAGAGCGGGTGGGGAGTGCTCGCCGGTGCCATGTGCCTCATGGGCGCCGGTGGCGGGCTGACGATGCCCGCGGCGATGGCGGCCATGATGGGCGCGATCCCGGACGAGCACGCCGGTGTGGGCTCCGCGCTCAACGACACCGTTCAGCAGGCCGGCGCCGCGCTCGGTGTCGCCGTCCTCGGCGCGGTCCTCTCCAGCACCTTCACCGGCCACATGCCCGCCGCCGCCCCGGACGCCGCCCGCCACTCGATCGGCGATGCCCTCGCCGTCGCCGCCCGCACCGGCGACAAGTCCCTCCTCGCCTCCGCCCACGACGCCTTCACCAGCGCGATGTCGGCGAGCTTCCTGGCGGGCGGGGCGGGAGTCCTGGTCGCGGCCGTCCTCGCCGTCTTCCTGATGCGGGACGGCAGGCCCACCGGAGCCCCGGTCGAGGGTGCGTGCGAGGCCGTGTCGGACGAGGGTGGGTCCGAGGCCGCGGAGACCGGGCTCGCGGGGGTCACCCACTGACGCCCAGGGTCATTCGCCCTGCACATGCTCCCGCCGTGTCCGGACCGCCTCCCCGCGGCCCGGACACGGGCGTTCACGTGCTCAAACGGTCGTCAGAAGGGGTACGCGCCGACGCGTCACGTCCGCGGTACCCGGCGAAACCGTCCCGCCACCCACAGGTCCTCCTCGATCCGCCCCACCGTGGCCCGCAACTCCGGCAGCACCTCGGCGACACACTCCTCGGGCGTACGGCGGCTGCTGTGCATCGCGACATTGACGGCGGCCACGACCCGCCCACCGCGCTCGCGCACCGGCACCGCGACCGAGCGCAGCCCCAGCTCCAACTCCTCGTCGACCAGGGCGTACCCCTCTTCCCGTACGCGGTCCAGGACGGCCTTCAGCCGAGCGGGGTCCGTGATCGTGCGGGGGGTCAACGGGAGCAGTTCGGTGAGCGGCGGCTCGGGCAGGTCCGCCAGCATCACCCGGCCCAGCGCGGTGGGGTACGCGGGCAGGCGGGTGCCGATGGTGATGTGGACGCTCATGACGCGGCTGGTGGAGACGCGGCCCGTGTACTGGATCTCGTCGCCGGTCAGGATCGCCAGCGACACCGAGTCGTGCAGCCGCTGCGAGAGTTCGTTGAGGTGCGGGGCGGCGATCTCGGCGAGCGAGGTCCGCGACAGGGGAGGGAAGCCGAGGCCCAGCACGCGGGGGGTGAGGCGGAAGACGCGGTCGTGCGCGGTGACGTATCCGAGGTGTTCCAGGGTGATCAGGGCGCGGCGGGCGGTAGCCCGGGCGAGCCCGGTGGCCTGGGCGACCTCGGTGAGGTTCAGTTCGGCGCGGCCCTCGCCGAAGGCGGTGATGACGGTGAGGCCCCGGGCCAGCGACTCGATGAACTCCCGGCCCAGTTCCTGCTTGGAGGCGCCGGTCCAGACGGCGAGGCCGGAGGGGGCGGCGGTGGGGCGGGGCGCGTCGGATTCGGCGTGCTGTGCCTCGCGCAGTTCCCGTTCCATCGCGGCGACGGCCTCCCGCAGCCGGGGCAGCACGGTGTCGCGCAGATCGGCCGCGGTGTGCCGGCTGGTGTGGCTGACCACGCTCACCACACAGACGACGCGGCCCGCCTCCCGTACGGGCAGGGAGAGGGCGACCAGGCCCGGTTCGATCAACTGGTCGTCCAGCGCCCAGCCGGCCTCCCGCGCCTCGGCCGTACGCTGCTCGAAGTCGTCGCCGAGGGCGGGGAGTCGACGTGCGCTTCGGCCGGCGTCCGGCTCCTCCGGTCTGCCCGCCGTGCGGCCCTTGCCGACTGTGAGGTCCTTGCCGACCCTGAGTTCCTTCCCGCCCGCAAGGTCCTTCCCGTCCACAAGGTCTCTGCCGTTTTTGCCGTTCGTGCGGTTCGCGCCGCTCCTGTCCTTCTCGTCGTTCCGGTCGTCCTCGCCGTACTCGATCGGCCGACTGCGCGCCGGGACCGCCGGAAACCCCCGGTCCTCCGGGTCGGCCGCGCGCCGCTTGTGCCACCGCGCCCACTCCCGTTCGCCCCACTCGGTGGCGAACAGCGGGCCGGGAGCGGTGCGTTCGGCGGGCAGCAGGTCGCCGATGCGGAAGCTCAGCGACATGGCGCGGCGCCGGGTCGCCTGGTGGATGAAGCGGATGCCGTCCTGGTCGCCGACCGCGAGCGAGACGGACTCGTCGAGTTCGTCGGCGAGGGCGTCGGCGTGCGCGTCGAGGAGGCGCGGCAGGCGCAGGGCGGCCAGATAGGCGTTGCCGAGTTCCATCAGACGGGGGGCCAGGACGGCGTCGCGGCCGTCCAGGCGTACGTACCCCCGGCGCGCCAGGGTCGCGGTGATCCGGTCGACGGTGGAGCGCGCGAGCCCGGTGGACCGCTCCAGACCGCTGAGGCTGGACACCCCGCCGGCGTCGGTCAGCCGCCGCAGTACGGCGATACCGCGGATGAGGGGGGTGACGGCCTCGGCGGGCACCGCGGCCTCGGCGCCCGCGGCGCTGCTGGTGCCGGCCCCGGGGGCCGGTGCGACGTTCGATGGCATGGGCTCTCCGTTGTGGATCTCTGAAGAGACGCAGTCGCGGATCTCCGAAGAGACTCAGAACAGACACCGTAGTCCTTGCACGGCCAGGTCAGCAGGTCGGAGGCCGGGAGCGGCGGGGGAGAGACCGGTCGGGGGCGGGGGAGAGACCGTTCGGGGACGGGGGAAAGGCCGGTCGGGGGCGGGGGAGAGACCGGTCAGTGGCGTGTGACGGACACCCGGTAGTCGCCGTTCGGATCCGTCGCCGTGACCGAGATCGTGATGCCGGTCTTGGGGTCCTTGAAGGACTCGCCGGGGGCGAAGGGGGCGTCGGAGAGTTCCGCGTGGACGTTGGGGCTGCGGGTGCAGCCGCCGCTGTGGCGCTTGGAGTCGTAGACGGTGATGGGGCCGTTTCCGGTGTCCACGCCCGCGTCGACCTTGTAGATGAGGATGCCGGGGCGGCAGACGGCGGCGTCGTTGCCGTCGTGGGTACGCAGTTCGAAGGCGTACCCGGTCTTGGTACTGGTGGGTACGAACACCAGCTTCTCGCCACCGGGCCGGGACAGCGGGGTGAGGGTGTACTCCGTCGTCCCGGGCGACGCGGCGCATCTGACCTGCGAATCGTCGAGCCAGCCCAGCTTCCACTTGTGCCAGCCGAGGAGGTCGTTGTCGGCTCCCCAGTCCTCGCTCATGATGTCCCAGTGGCCGACCGCGCCTCCGCCCTCCGGGGTGTAGAGGTCGGGCAGGCCGAAGGTGTGGCCGTTCTCGTGGGGGAGTACCCGGTAGCCGGTCTCGGCGTAGGAGCCGGAGCCGTCGTCCTGGCGGCTGTAGACGAAGGACGCGTTGGAGACGGGGACGCCGTCGGCGATGGGTGCCTCGGTGTTGCCGGCGAAGGTGACGGACAGGACGGTGTCCAGGGCGGAGGGCCCGGCGTTCGGCGTCATCAGCACGTTCAGGAGGTCGTACGAGCGGAAGTCCACCTCGGGGTCGGCCGTGGCCACTATGTCCTGGACCAGATCGCGGTAGCCGGGGTCGAAGGGGGCGCCGCGTTCTATGCCGTACGCCTTGAAGGGCTTGGGCATGCGCAGCCAGTGGTGGATGGGGGTCTCGGGGCGGTAGTCGAGGCGGCCGTAGGAACTGGTGCGAAACCAGTTCTGGGTCTGCGGGAAGAACTCGGCGAGCCGGTCGAGTGCGCTGCCCGGGCCGGGCGCGTCGGAGAAGTCGACCATCAGGGTGAGGGCTCGGACGGTGCCGGTGGAGCGGGCGTACCCGGGTTGGGTCGGTATGCCCTCTCCCATCTGTACGCCCATCGCGCCGCTGATCATGCAGGGACCGAGCGCCGTGGAGCGGGCCAGCGCGATGGAGCCCGCCGTCGTGGAGCCCGCCGGGAGGTGACCGGTGCCGGCGGAGGTGCTGACCGTCAGCGTCAGAAGGGTCACTGTGGCGAGGGCGGCCACGCGGCGCGAGCGTATCCGGCGGCTGGTGGGCTGCATCGGCTGCATGCATGGGCCCTTCGCTCACGGCAGCCGCCTGGTCACCGGCTGCACCCTGTGCGATCACCCTGTGACGGGGGACACGGGGGCGCGCGCTGGAAGCGCCCGAACGTGGGTTTCTTGCCGGGGTAGGGGTGACGGGAGCCGCGTCAGAGGTTTGACCACGGGCCGGGGCGGACGCTCAGGCACGGATGCCGAGCCGCGGCTGGGACGGATACCGGCTGCGGCTGGGACGGATACCGAGCTGCGAGTGGGGCGGATGCCGAGATGCGGGCCCGCGCCGGATGCTCGCGGGCGCGCCGCGCCGCGCCGGATGCTCGGCCGCCCGCCGTCCCCGCCGCCCCGCGCCGCTCCCGCCGCCCCGCGCCGGGCGCTCGGCCGGGGAGCCGCGCCGGGCGCATGGCCGTTGGCCGCGGAGGATGCCAGTCGCGAGCCGCGCCGGATGCCTGGCCGCGCGCCGCGCGGGATGTTCGGCTGGTAGTCGCGCCGAATGCTCTGCTGGAAGTCGCCAGATGCTCTGCCGGGAGCCGCGCCGTACGCACGGCGGTACGTACGGCGGATGCGCGGCCGCGCGCCGCGCAGGATGCTGTGCCGGGAGCCTGGCCGGGTGCTCGGCTTGGAGTCACGGCGGACGTCGAACCGTCCGCCACGTCGGACGCCGGGCCGCGCACCATGCCGGACGCCGGACGCCGGACGCCGGACGCCGGACTCCGGGCCGCCCGCCACGTCGGACGTCGAACTCCGGGCCGCGCACCACGCCGGACTCCGGACGCCGAACTCCGGGCCGCGCACCACGCCGGACGCCGGACTCCGGACGCCGGACTCCAGGCCGCCCGCCACGTCGGACGCCCGGTCGCGCACCACCCCCGATATCAAGTGACTCAGGTCACATCAAATCTCTGGGAATGCGGGAAATAACCGGGGACGGTTTCCCCGTTTAGCCATGTGTCCGAGCGAAACGGGGATGGATTCCCCGGATCGCGCCACAGTCTTCCTACACCTACGTCTGAGGAGTACGCCGTGGAGACCGCCACCCCCGTGAAGCGTCGCGTGCCCCGGCCCCGCGCCGATGCCCTGCGCAACCGGGAGCGGATCGTCGCCGCCGCGCGTGAGATGTTCGTCGAGTTCGGCCCCGATGTGCCGTTCGACGAGATCGCCCGCCGCGCCGGTGTCGGCAACGCCACGGTGTACCGCAACTTCCCGGACCGCGACGCGCTCGCGCGGGAGGTCGTCTGCTCGGTCATGGACCGCACGTCGGAGTGGATCGAGTCGGCTCTCGCCGAGGGCGGCGATGCTTTCCAGGCGCTGAGCGACTTCGTTCACTTCGCGGCGGACGAGCGGATCGGCGCCCTGTGCCCCATGCTCTCCGAAGCCTTCGATCAGCACCATCCGGATCTGTTCGCCGCACGCGAGCGGACCATGGAGATGATCGAGGCGCTGATGGGGCGCGCCCGCGAGGCCGGGCAGTTGCGTCCCGACGTCGAGTCCGGCGACGTGATGATCGCCGTCAGTCAGCTCACCCGGCCGCTGCCCGGCACCGCGTGCCAGGGCATCGACCGCTTCGTGCACCGTCATCTGCAGCTGTTCCTGGACGGTCTGCGGGCACCGGCCCGCTCCGTACTGCCCGGAGTGGCGGCCACCGTGGAGGATCTGCGAACAGCCTGACCAGCAGCCAGACCAGCCCGACCAGACCAGCCCGACCGATGAGATCGGCGCACAGCGCCAGTCCTTAGTCCGACAAGCTTCCGGAAGCTTGCGGCCGTCGACGAAGACGAGCCGCCGACTCCCGTGACCTTCCCTCACCTTTTCACTGCGAAGTACCGGAGTGGGTATCCCCATGTCTGAAACAGGCACCTCAGCCTCGGCGAAGTCGGCGGCCGAACTCGCCGACGCACACAGCAACCGCTGGAAAGCGCTCGCGTTCATCGCGCTCGCCCAGCTGATGGTCGTCCTCGACGCGACCATCGTGAACATCGCGCTGCCCTCCGCCCAGCAGGACCTGGGGATATCGGACGGCAACCGTCAGTGGGTCATCACGGCCTACGCCCTCGCCTTCGGCGGTCTGCTGCTCTTCGGCGGCCGTATCGCCGACCTGTGGGGCCGCAAGCGCACCTTCGTCACCGGTCTGATCGGCTTCGCGGGCGCCTCCGCCATCGGCGGCGCCGCGCAGAGCGAGGCGATGCTGCTCGGCGCCCGCGCCCTGCAGGGCGCGTTCGGCGCACTGCTCGCGCCCGCCGCGCTCTCGCTGCTCGCGGTGATGTTCACCGACGCCAAGGAGCGTGCCAAGGCGTTCGGTATCTACGGTGCGATCGCCGGTGGCGGTGGCGCCGTCGGCCTGATCCTCGGCGGCTTCCTCACCGAGTACCTGAACTGGCGCTGGACGTTCTTCGTGAACATCCCGTTCGCGATCGTCGCCGCCCTGGGTGCGTACTTCGTCATCCGTGAGCCGGCCGGTGGCCGCAACCGCTCGCCGCTCGACATCCCCGGCGTCATCCTCTCCACCCTGGGCCTGGTCTCCCTGGTCTACGGCTTCACCCGTGCCGAGTCCAACGGCTGGAGCGACTCCACCACCATCGGTCTGTTCGTCGCCTCGGCGGTGCTGCTCGCGGCCTTCGTCTTCACCGAGTCCAAGGTCAAGGCCCCGCTGCTGCCCCTGCGCGTCGTCACCGAGCGCAACCGCGGCGGTGTCTACCTCTCGCTCGGCCTCGCGATCATCGCGATGTTCGGTCTGTTCCTCTTCCTGACCTACTACCTGCAGATCGTGAAGGGCTACTCGCCGGTCAAGACCGGCTTCGCCTTCCTGCCGATGATCGCGGGCATGATCACGGGCTCCACCCAGATCGGCGCCCGTCTGATGACCCGCGTCCCGCCGCGGCTGCTGATGGCACCGGGCTTCGCCCTGGCCGCCGTGGGCATGCTGCTGCTGACCCAGATGGAGATCAACTCCTCCTACGCGGGTCTGCTGCTCCCGGCCCAGCTGCTGCTCGGCCTCGGTATGGGTACGGCGTTCATGCCCGCCATGTCCCTGGCCACGTACGGTGTCCAGCCCAAGGACGCCGGTGTCGCCTCCGCGATGGTCAACACCTCGCAGCAGGTGGGCGGCGCGATCGGTACGGCCCTGCTGAACACGATCGCCGCCTCGGCGACCACCTCGTACATCAAGGACCACATCGCCGGTGCCGCCTCCAAGTCGCAGCAGCAGCTCGTCCAGCTGCAGGGCATGGTGAACGGCTACACCAACGCCATCTGGTTCGCCGTCGGCATCCTGGTGGTCGCGGCCACGATCGCCGCGACCCTCGTCAACACCGGCCGCCCGGACATGTCCGCGGCCTCCGGCACGGGCGACGGTGTCGAGGACGAGGTCAAGGTGCCGGTGATCGCCCACTGATCACCCGTACCGCCCGTACCGCCGCTGGTACCTCCGGTGCTTCAGGTGCTTCGCGTACGGGCGCGGGGTGGGGACGCCTCGCCCGTGCGATTCCCAGGGTCCGCCCCGGTTCCGAGTTCATCGGAGCCGGGGCGGACCCGCGTCCACCCTCTGCCAGCCCGCCAGCCCGTCAGCCCGTCAGCCCGCCAGCCCGCCAGCCCGTCAGCCCGTCAGCCCGTCAGCCCGCCAGCCCGCCAGCCCGTCAACGCAGCCAGGGCAGGTCCGCGCCCGCGTCCTTCGGCTGCAGTCCCTCGGCGATGATCCGCATGGCCTCGCCGAGGGCTTTGTGCTGTTCGGGCGTGAGCCGGTCGAAGAAGGCCTGCCGTACGGCGTCGACATGGCCCGGCGCGGCCTTGCTCAGCACCTCGTAACCGGCGTCGGTGAGGACGGCGAACTGGCCCCGCTTGTCGGAGGGGCAGTCCTCGCGGCGCACCCACCCGTTCTTCTCCAGGCGGGCGATCGCGTGCGAGAGGCGCGAGCGGGTGATCTTCGCGTTCATGGCCAGCTCGGTCATCCGCAGCCTTCTGCGCGGCGCCTCGACGAGCTGGACGAGCAGACCGTAGTAGACGTGCGGCATGCCCGCGTCGCGCTGCAGCTGACGGTCGAGATGGTCCTCGAGGAGGGTGGCGGCGTTCATGTACGCACGCCAGGTGCGCTGTTCGTCGTCGGTGAGCCAGCGCGGCTCTTCAGCGGAAGCGGATGCCGTGTTCATGGACTCCACTGTACGAGCCCCTTCTTGAAGATTAAACAAATCGGGAGTATGGTTCTGCGTGGAAGCTTGAGACTTCAAATAACTTCCCAATCGGTCTTACGATGGACCCCCCGGAGGGAGTAGCCGCCATGTCTGCCGCCACGTCTGCCGTCACCGAGCGGCGTGCGCCGCAGGAGCGCATGCCCGCCCTCTACCTCAGCCATGGCGCACCGCCGCTCGCCGACGACCCGATCTGGCCAGGAGAGCTGGCCACCTGGTCCGCCGAACTGCCCCGTCCCAAGGCGATCCTGATGGTCTCCGCCCACTGGGAGGAGGCCCCGCTGGCCCTCGGCGCGGTGCAGACCGTACCGCTCGTCTACGACTTCTGGGGTTTCCCCGAGCACTACTACCAGGTCCGGTACGCGGCTCCCGGCGCCCCCCAACTCGCCGAGTCCGTAAGGAAGCTGCTGCGCGCCCCCGGCGTTCCCGTCCAGGACATCCCGGACCGCGGCCTCGACCACGGCGCCTACGTTCCTCTCGTCGAGATGTTCCCCGACGCCGACATCCCTGTCCTGCAGATCTCCATGCCGACCCTCGATCCGGTGAAGCTGATGGAGATCGGACGCAAGCTGGCGCCGCTGCGCGACGAGGGCGTCCTGATCGTGGGCTCCGGCTTCTTCACCCACAATCTGGCCGCGCTGCGCCAGGGCGGCATTCCCTCCTGGTCGGTCGAGTTCGACGACTGGGGCCACCGCGCCCTGGACGCCCGTGACTGGGACGCCCTGCTCGACTTCGGCCACAAGTCCCCGGCCGGCCTGCTGGCCCACCCCCGTACCGAGCACTTCGCTCCGCTCTTCGTGACGATGGGCGCGGCGGACGCCACGGGCGAACTGGACGAGCAACGGTCGGTGATCGACGGGTTCTGGATGGGGCTGGCCAAGCGGTCGGTGCAGTTCGGCTGATCCGGAGGTCCTTCCGGCAGGACCTAGAGGTCCTTCTCGTACCAGGCCACATCCCAGTACCGGCCGAACTTCCGGCCCACCTCCCGGTACGTGCCGACGTGCCGGAACCCGAAGCGTTCGTGCAGCCGCACGGACGCTTCGTTGGGCTGGGCGATGCCCGCGTAGGCGCGGTGCACGTCCTCGTCGGCGAGCGCCTCGAAGAGGGCCTTGTAGAGCAGCGTGCCGACGCCCCGGCCGCCCGCGTCCGGGGCGAGGTAGATGGTGACCTCGACGGACGTGGCGTAGGCGGGCTTGGGACGGAAGGCGCTGGATGTGGCGTATCCCAGAATTCGCTGTGCGTTCCCGGGAGTCCCCTGTGAGTCCGTGTCCGTGGCAACCATCAGGCGGTGCGGGCCGTCTTCAGGGTGGGAGAGCAGCCAAGGGCGTCGCTCTTCCGGGGTGAAGACGGCAGTGTCGAATGTGATGGGCGTCTCACGAACGTAGTGGTTGTAGATGGCCGTGAGGGCGTCGAGGTCGGCCTCGACTCCTGGCCTGACCTGCACCTCTGTACGTTCCGTTGGCATCCGACCTCCCACTGTGGCGGCACAGGGTACTGCATGATCAGAAAAAGAGGGGGGCGGGTTGGGAATTCTGTCCGGATTCCAGTCGTTGTTTCCTTCGGATGCCGGGCACTCGGAAGAGTGTCCGAGCCGCCACTAGGACCCGCAAGCCCACCATCGCAAGGGAGCACGCATGGCAACCCGTGCCGTCGCCCGTCGTCAGTCCGCCACCGGCGAGACCAGCGACGCGGCACGCAGTGTTCGCGCCGTAGGCGGCGAAATCGCCGACCGCGACCTGGTCGGCATGTACCTCGACGAGATCGCGCGTACGCCGCTGCTCGACGCCGCCAAGGAAGTCGAGCTGTCCCAGATCATCGAGGCGGGTGTGTTCGCTCGGCAGATCCTCGACGACGAGGTCGATGCCCCCAAGGCGGATGCGACCCGCGAGGAGCTAGAGGCGCTGATAGCCGAGGGGGAGCGGGCGAAGGATGTCTTCATCCGCTCCAACCTGCGGCTGGTCGTCGCCGTGGCCCGCCGGTATCCCCGTAGCGGCCTGCCCCTGCTCGACCTGATCCAGGAGGGCAACGCGGGCCTGGTGCGCGCGGTCGAGAAGTTCGACTACCGCAAGGGCTTCAAGTTCTCGACGTACGCCACGTGGTGGATCCGTCAGGCCATCACCCGCTCCATCGCCGACCAGTCGCGCACGATCCGCCTCCCCGTGCACCTGGTCGAGGAGCTGGGCCGGATCCGTCGCGTGCAGCGCGAGTTCAACCGCAAGAACGGGCGCGAGCCCGAGCACGCGGAGATCGCCGCCGAGCTGGACTCGACCCCGGAGCGTGTGACGGACGTCCTGGACTGGGCCCGCGACCCGGTCTCGCTGAACATGTCGGTGGACGACGACGGCGACACCCAGTTCGGTGACCTCCTCGAGGACACCTCCGCGGTCTCGCCCGAGCAGTCCGTCCTCACCCTGCTGCGCAGCGAGGAGCTCGACGACCTGATCGGCCGCCTCGACCAGCGCACGGCCTCGATCATCAAGATGCGGTACGGCATCGACGACGGCCGGGAGCGCACGCTCACGGAGGTCGGCAAGGAGCACGGGCTCACTCGTGAGCGCATCCGCCAGATCGAGAAGCACGCACTGCTGGAGCTGAAGAAGCTGGCCCGCGACACCGGTTTTGACGCGGCGGCTTAAGAATGTCCGTGGTTCGTGCGGTTTGCGTGGTTCATGTGGTTGGTGCGCCACGTATGGTTCGTACGGGTTCGACGGATATGACGGACCTGATGGCCGAAGGTCGGCCATAAGTCGACCGGACATGGCCATGTAACGCCGCTTAACTCGCTGGGCTCTGGGCACAAGACTTCAGGGCCCAGGGTTCAGGGTCCCGGGGCGCAGCCCCAAGACCCCCCAGAACCGAGTCCCGACGCACTCCCCCCCCGCGCCGGGACTCTCCAGAGCCGAGCTTCGGCGCCTTCCCCCCCCTGGCGCCGGGGCTCGGCTCCTTTTTGCGCAGGGTTCGTCGGGGTCGGTCGGGGCTCGTTCGGGGGACGGTCCGGGACTCGTTCCCGGGGAGCGGTGGTTTTCGGGCAGCCTGACGGGCCACCCCGTACCTGAACCCCGGGGTGACCCGGATGGCAGATTGTGCCACAGGGGCATAACCTGCCGTCCGTGACCGGTACCAACCGCGCGGCCCGCGCGTCCGACCCCCTCGTTCCGGGGGGTTCGTCGTCGGCCGCTCGTGCCGGGGGTTTTGATGAGGCCCGCTCCGGCGCGGCCGCCGCTCCCGGGCTCTCGCTCACGGAGCGACGCAAGGCCGCCACCCGGATGGAGATCGCGCGGGCCGCGGCGGGGCTCTTCATGAGACACGGTCTGCGCGCCACCCGCGCCGAGGACATCGCCCGCGCTGCCGGTGTCGCGCCGCGCACCTTCTACCGCTACTTCGCCAGCAAGGAAGAATGCCTCGCCCCGCTCTTCTCCGCGGGCGTCGAGAAGTGGGCCGAGGCCGTGCGCGACGCCCCGGCCGACCTGTCCGTGCCGGAGGCGCTTCGCCACGCCGTCGTCCAGACCCTCACCCCCGGCGTCGGGGTGCGACCGGAGTCCATGGACTGGGCCCGCGCCCTGCTCCGGCTGGCCGAGGGGAGCCCGGCGCTGCTGAGGGTGTGGGGCGAGGCCTGTCAGGGCGCGGAGCGGACGCTGGCGCGGATGCTGGAGGCGAGGGCCGCCGCGGCGGGCGGCGGGGCGGGTGCCTTGGCCGGTGGTGGGGCGGAGTTCCGGCTCGGTGCCGCCGTGGCCGGTGCGGCCGTTCGCGTGGCGGTGGAGGCCTGGGCCGCCGGGGACGAGCCGGCCGACGGTCCGGCCGGGCCGGTCGCGCTCGCGGTACGCCATCTGGAAGCCTTGCGCGACTTCCCCTGGGGAGCCGTGTGAGCGCGCCGCGGACCGGTCGGCCCCGCGCGGGGCTCACCCGGCCCTGACGCCACGCCCTTCCGGGCGACCGCCCGCCGACCCGTCCGCCGACCCGTCTTCCGAGCCACCCGCCGCCCGAGTCAGGCGCCCGCCCAACTCCCTTACGCACTCGACCAGTTCCGCCGGCCGTCGCACCGAGAACTCGCAGTCGACCATCGCGAGCCGTACCGCCAGCCACTCCACGGAGTCCCCGGCGGAGGAACGCAACAGACAACTGCGCTCGTCGATCGGCTCGGGCGCGCCGAACCACTTGGGCAGGCGGGCCGCGACGAACGCGGCGGGCGCGGCGAAGGCGACCTCGAAGTCGTAGGTCTCCTGGCGCCCGTACATCGACTGCCGCAGGTATTCGGCCGCGTTCCCCGTCGGCAGTTCGCGTGGCGTGAAACGGACGCCGGTCGCGAAGGGCTCGGCGATCCGGTCGACGCGGAAGGTGCGCCAGTCGTCGCGGTCGAGGTCGTAGGCGACGAGGTACCAGCGGCGGCCGGTGGAGACGAGGCGGTAGGGCTCGGCCAGGCGTCGTGACGGGGTGTCGTCCCCGGAGCGGTAGGCGAACCGCAGCCGTTCCCGCCCGGTCACCGACGCGGCGATCACGGTCAGCGTCTCGGGCGCGATACTCGCCCCGTCCCCGCTGGTCAGCGGGGTGGTCGCGGCCTGGAGCGTGGACACACGATGGCGCAGCCGGGACGGCAGGACCTGCTCCAGCTTGGCGAGGGCCCGTACGGAGGCCTCGTCGACGCCCTCGACCGCGTGCCCGGCGCCGGCCCGCAGCCCCACCGCGATCGCCACCGCCTCCTCGTCGTCGAGCACGAGCGGCGGCATCGCCTTGCCCGCCACCAGCCGGTATCCGCCGTCGGCCCCCTTCGTCGCCTGCACCGGATAGCCCAGCTCCCGGAGCCGGTCGATGTCGCGACGGACGGTACGCCGGGACACGCCCAGCCGCTCGGAGAGCTCGCCGCCGGGCCATTCGCGGGGCGTCTGGAGGAGGGAGAGCAGTTGGAGGAGCCGGGCCGGGGTGTCCGTCGTCATGTTTCCAGGGTGCCGCACATCTAGGACGTGATCTGACCTAATAGGGGTCTACCTTCAAGCCATGACCTCCACCGAGACCACTCTCAGCAGTCCGGCCGAGCCGCCGCAGGGCCCGGCAGCCGTGGCCGACCGGCGGCGCTGGTTCGCGCTCGCCATCGTGATGACCGCGGCCTTCATGGACCTGGTCGACGTCACGATCGTCAACATCGCGATTCCCTCGATCCAGCGGGACGAGGGCGCGTCCTTCAGCCAGATCCAGTGGATCACCGCCGGCTACGCGCTCGCCTTCGCCGCCGGGCTCATCACCGGTGGACGGCTCGGCGACATCCACGGCCGCAAGCGGCTCTTCCTGGTCGGCATAGGCGGCTTCACGATCGCCTCCGCGCTGTGTGGCTTCGCCGCGAACCCGGAGATGCTCGTCGCCTCGCGCATCCTGCAGGGCGGGATGGCCGCGCTGATGGTGCCGCAGGTGCTGTCGATCGTGCACGCGACCTTCCCGGCGCACGAGCGGGGCAAGGTCTTCGGTCTCTTCGGAGCGATCGTCGGCCTGGGCGCCGTGTCCGGCCCTCTCCTCGGCGCGCTGCTCACCGAGTGGAACCTCTTCGGTCTGGAGTGGCGGCCGATCTTCCTCATCAACCTGCCGGTGGGCATCGCCGCGCTGATCCTGGGACGACGCTTCATCAGCGAGTCCAAGGCTCCGAAGGCCCTCAAGCTCGACCTCGTCGGCGTGGCCCTCGTGACGCTGGGCCTGCTGATGCTGCTCTACCCGCTGACGCGCGGGCGTGAGCTGGGCTGGCCGCTGTGGGGGTACGTGTCGATGGGCGGCGCCCTCCTCGTCTTCGCGGCGCTGGTGGCGTACGAGCGGCGGAAGGCGGCGCGGGACGGTTCGCCGCTGGTCGAGCTGTCGCTGTTCAAGGTGAAGAGCTTCGCCGCGGGCATCGCCGTCCAGACCGTCTTCGGGGTCGGCCTCGGCATCTTCTTCCTGGTCTGGACGCTGTACATGCAGGTCGGCCTGGGCTGGAGGCCGCTGCGGGCGGGTCTGACCGGGGTTCCGTTCTCGATCGCGGTCTCGGCCGCGGCGGGCATGTCGGTGCAGCTGCTCGTCCCGCGCTTCGGGCGCAAGGTGCTCCAGGCGGGCGCGCTGATCATGGCGGCCGGAGTGCTGCTCTACATCTGGGAGTCCGAGCGGTACGGCCTGTCCATCGCCTCCTGGCAGATGGCGCTTCCGCTGGTCGTCATGGGCGCGGGCATGGGCTTCATCGTGGCCCCGCTGACCGACGCGGTGCTGTCGGAGGTACCGCGCGAGCACTCCGGTTCGGCGTCCGGCCTCATCAACACCGTGCAGCAGATGGGCAACGCGCTCGGACTCGGCCTGGTGTCCGTGGTCTTCTTCGGCCAGATCGGCGACCGCCTGACCCCCGCCCAGGTGCGCCCGGCCTTCGTCAACGGTTTCCAGCACGCGCTGGGCTGGGTCGCGGCGGTGATGGTGGCGATCTTCGTGCTGATGTTCGCGCTGCCGAAGCGGCCGGCGCAGCATGTCGAGGGGGCGGGGGAGGACACCCCGGCCGGCGAGCAGGAGAGCGCGAACCCGGCCGCGGGCGCCCCGGTGTCCGACAGTGAGCCGGCGCTGCTGGGCTGACGGCCTGGTGCCGACGCCCTGGTGGTGTGCCCGTCCTCCGCCGCCGGAGGGCGGGCACACCTTGCTGGGGAGTGGTTCAGCGTTTCTTGAGAGCACACGTTGATATACGGTGACGTAATGTCATCGAGGGAACACGTCACCCCCCGTGAAGCGGTGGTGTCCGGGGCGCCGCAATCCTGGCTTCCCACGTTGTCGGCACTTTCGCTCGAGGAGGTCGCGGCCCTTGATGACGCCGTTCTACGGCCGTCGATCGAGCGCTTGACTTATCGCGTCGGCCGTCCGGTGTCCACGATCGCGGGCAGCGAAGGCGGTTAGGCCCGCGGATGCGTCTTCACCACCTCTCCAACCCCGTCCTGGACGCGCTGAACTCCGTCACGGAGAACGAGGAAGCCGTCGGATTTCTGCTTGAGGCGGAGTCGAGTCGGCGACTGTTGCTGTTGCGCGCGATCCTGGACGCGGCGGCGGACGCCGATGACGTCCGTCGGGCCTGGAAGCTGCTCGAAGCCGCCGAGCGGGCGGACCCGGCGGCCTTCCGTACGGTGCTCCTCGACCCGCAGGTGGGGGTGTGGGCGGCGAGCCTGCTGCGCAGACTGTCCCGCCCGGATCCGGCGGCGACCGAGATCGAGACACCGCTGCACGTGGAGCTGGGGTTCCTCGGGCAGTTGGCGGCAGCCGTGTTCATCACCGCCGGGGCCGACTTCCGTGTGCGTGTGCCGGTGCGGGAGGGGCGGGTGTTTCTGCCGGGCCTTGGCCGGGCCACGGTCGGTGGCGATCTCTGGGGGACCGCCGAGGTGTGGGGGCGGGACGGGGTGGTCCGGGTCGGCACGGGCGGCGTGACCGTGACGGTGCCGGACGAGACGGAGAACGACGCCCCGGGATGGGAGGGGCAGCGGTGGCTGCGCGCGGAACACGCGGGAGTCGGCCTCACTCTCGCCCTCGACGACCTCGGACCCTATGCGCCGGTGCCGCAGCTGACGGCGCCCGGACGTCTTGCTCCCGCGCAGTTCGCTTCCTGGCAGCGCTGGTTCGAGCGCATGTGGCCGGTACTGGTGGAGGATCACACGGACGGCGCCCTGGCCTTGGCCGCGGGCTTGCGTTCCGTCGTTCCGCTGCCGCGGGGCGAGCGGCTGCGCGCACGGGCGGCCTCGTCGAGCGACGCGTTCGGGTGCCTGCTGCTGTCCGAGCCGGACGAGGACGAGGACGTCCTGCCGGCGCAGCTCGGGGTCGCCGTCCTGCATGAGTTCCGGCACACCCTGCTCAACGGCCTCATCTTCCTGACGCCGCTGTTCGATGAGTGCGACGACCTGTTCTACGCGCCCTGGCGCGACGATCCGCGCCCCCTCGGGGGGCTGGTGCATGGGGCCTATGCCTTCTCGGGGGTCGCGCACTACTGGCGCACGCGCGGTCCGGAAGGGCTTGCGGGCTTCGAGTACGCGCTGTGGCGGAGCGCTGTCCGCACGGTGCTCGGGACCCTGCGCGACCACCCCGCACTGACTCCGCTGGGGCGCTCGCTGATCGGCAGCCTGGACGAACAGACCGCGCCCTGGCATGCGGAGTCGGTGGGAGCGCGTGAACAGCGCCTTGCGCACCTCGCGGTGGTCCACCACCGTGCGACCTGGCGTGTGCACCACCTCCATGTGCCCCCGGCGCATGCGAGGGAGCTGGCTGACAGCTGGCGGGCGGAGCGGCGCGTGGATGTCGGCATGCGCCCCGAGCGCGCGTTGCGGGCCGATCCGGGCGCCTGTCGGCTCGACACGCTCGCGCTGCTGGCGCGCCTGAGCCTCATCGCCCCCGGCGAGTTCGACGCCCTGCGCGCGGCGGAGAACCCGGCGAGGAGGGTGCCGGGTGTCGTCCCCGCCGATCTGGCGCTGGTGGACGGCGACGCCGCGACCGCGGTCAAGCTGTACATCGAGGAACTCATGGGTCCGGTCGCCAGACCCGCCGCCTGGGCCGGACTTGGCCTTGCGCTGGCCGAGTGTGGCGAGCGAGCCGCCGGGACCGCCCTGATCGAACGGCCCGAACTGGCCCTGGCCGTCAGCCGGTCGCTGTCCGCCCCGCCCGATCCGGTGCTTCTGTCCCACTGGCTCGCGGAGTAGGGGCACTTGTCGGGCCGGTCCCGAGCCGGGCGGCGGCGGGTTCCGTCACAGAGGCATCGGATCGATGTCGCAGTCCGCGCGGTGGTCCCAGTCTGCGGCCTGGGCGACCGCCGGGTGGCCGCTGCCCAAGGTGCGGTGGAGACGGTCGCGGGTGTCGCCGTTCAGTGTCTCCGCCTCCTCGTCCCGTCCCACGGCCCGTAGATCCATGGCGAGGTTCGCGGCGCAGGCCAGAGTGGAGGGGTGTTCGTCGTCGAAGACCTCCCGGGACCTGCGGAGTGTTTCGGTGTCGAGGTCCAGCGCGCCGGCCGCGTCGCCGAGCGCGTAGTGGTCGCTGGCGAGATTGGTGCGGCACACCAGCGCGGAGGGGTGCGTCGCGTCCAGCGTCTGTGTGAGCTGCTGGAGGGCCACGGCGTCGATGTACTGTGCGGCCGCGGCGTCGCCCAGGAGCCGATACGTGATCGCGAGGTTCACAGCGGCGGACAGGGCATGCGGGTGGTGCTTGCCGTACGTCTCCTCGTACCGCCGGCAGATCGCCGTACCCAGACGCAGTGCTTCCTCCAGGTCTCCCCGGTGGCGCAGGTGGATGGTCAGTTCGAGGGTGGCGGCCATCGACTCGGGGTTGCGGTCGCCGTACCGGCGTACGAGCTCCGCGCGAATGCGCTGCGCCGTCGCCGCGGCCTCCTCGTGCTCGCCTGCCTTGCGCAGGGCGACGGCCAGGAAGCGGATGCAGGACAGGGTGAACGGATTGCTGCCGCCGAGCAGCGTGGTGGCCTGCTCGTTGATCTCGCGGTGGTAGGTCAACGCTGTTTCGTAGTCACCGAGTTCACGGAGGTCGACGATCATCCCGAGCCAGGTGCTCAGTGAGTCGATGTGGTCCTGGCCGAAGATCTGGATGCGGTTGCGCCAGGTCTGCTGGTCCAGTTCGTAGGCGCGGGCGAACTTCCCCACCAGGCGCAGGCTCACGCCGAGGTTGTGCGCGGCCCGCAGTGTCTCCGGGTCGTCCGGACCGATGAGTTGCAGGTACTGCTGGTGCACGGAGTCGGAGAGCTGGAGGGCCTCGGTGAACGCGCCGCGCACGCGGTGGTCTATGGCGACGTTGCCGAGCGCGGCGAACGTGTCCTGGTGGTGGGGACCCAGCGACCTGAGATGTGCTTCCAGCGTCTTCGTGTTGAGCTCGGCAGCCTCCTGGTAACGGCCCATGCTGAACTGGAGGAACGCCAGCCAGCGGGCGATCTGCAGGGTCTGGGTGTGCTCCGCGCCCAGGCGACCGGACCAGTCGTCGTAGGCGGTTCGGGCGAGTTCCATACAGGACTCGTAGTCCCCCCAGCGCCGTAGGTACTTGACCTCGTTCACCACCAGCCTGCGCACCCAGGTCTCGTCGGACTGCACCGCGCCGGAGACGACCACGTGGGGATAGAGCGCGCCGTACCGATCCCAGCGCAGCGCGTTGCTGGGGTCGTTGGGGTCGCTCGCCACCAGCAGCATGTGCGCCCCGTGCCGCATGGTGGCGCGGTCCTCCTCGGTCATCCGGAACTGCAGCGCCGCCTGCACCAGCCGGTGCATCTGGAGGGAGTTGGTGCGGTGGTCGAAGCGGGCCAGGGAGTAGCGGCCGATGTCGCGGATGGCCTGGCCGAGCCGGATCGGATCCTCCAGGGCGGTGTCCAGCTCGGGGGTGATGGGACTGGGCGGCATCCGCATGAACATGGTCCGCGCGATGGGTTCGGGCGCGTAGAAGGAGCACACCTGAAGGAGCTGGTACGCGGCCGGGCTCTTGGCCTCCAGCCGGTCCAGGGAGATGTTCCAGGCGGCTATCACCGGATGCTGGTTGCCGAGCGGCGCGGTGCCGCGCAGCAGGTCCACACGCTTCTCGTCGAGCAGCCGCAGGTACTCGTCCACGGGCATGCCCGTCTCCGCGTGCCAGGCGGCGGCCTGCTCGATGGCGAGCGGCAGGTCACCGAGTGCCTCCGCGAGCCGGTCGGCCTCCGCGTCGCTGATCTCCGGTCCGCGTACGCGCAGCAGCTGTTTGCTCTCCTCCCGCATGAAGACGTCGACCTCCAGCGGCCGGGCGACGGAGGCCCATTGGGGGTTGCGCGAGGTGACGAGGATGTTGCCCGGTCCTCCGGCCGGGAAGAACTGCCGTACGGATTCCGGGCTTTCGGCGTTGTCGAAGACCAGGATCCAGTTGGTGTAGGGCACGCCGATGCGCAGCGCCTCCAGGACCGAGGCGACGGTCGAGGAGACGTCGGACCCGGTCGGCAGGCCCAGACGCGGTGCCAGTTCCACCAGGGACAGGGAGATCTGCGCGGTGCGCTCCGCGGAGATCCACCAGACCACGTCGTACTCCGCCATACGACGGTAGAGGTACTCGACGGCCAGCAGGCTCTTGCCGACGCCGCCCATGCCGTGCAGCGTGTGGGGCAGCACGGCGGTCGCCTTCTCCCGCAGCAGCCGCTGGTGCAGCTTGTCGAGGAGTTCCTCGCGGCCCGTGAAGTTCGGATTCCTGGGCGGGATGTTTCCCCAGATCGTGGGCGTGCTCCTGGTACGTCCGTTGCCCACCGTGCTCGCCGGGGCCTGCTGCGGCATCACCGGCCTCCTCTTCCCCTGATCGGTCCGACGGTCGGCGTCGCCCGGGGTCCGGGCGACGGCATCGCTGGGTGCTGTGGGTGCTGTGGGTGGTGCGGGTGTGGTGGTGCCGTGCTGCTGTGCGCGCTGCGGGCGTTTCCGATCGGCCGGGGCGGCCGCGAGGACCTCGTCGACCTCCCTCGCCGGCTTCAGGAACGGCCCGGACAGGGCGTGGAGCACAGCGCTCTCCGCCATGAGCCACGGCCCGGACTCCGCGTCGACCGGCGGGAGTCGGTGCACGGCGGCCCCGCGCAGCAACCGGGGCAGTCGCCACAAGTGTTCCCCGCCGGATCCCCGGCGATCCCCGATCAACTCGACTACTCGCACCACATCGGTACGCCGTCCGGTGGCCAGCAGCTCCTCGCGGATCCCGGGGGCGAACGCGAAGGCGGTGTGCCCGCCGTCCGCCGGCCGGACCAGGCCGTGCACCAGCAGGTGGGCGACGTCGGTGAGAGAGGTGCCGGGCAGGAGCGCGCCCCGCACCTCCTCGATCAGCCCGGCGCTGAGGGGTATCGCGGAGAGCATGGTGGCGAGCGTGAACACGCTGCGGGGCACGGACGACTGGAATCGCGCCACCCGAGCCGCCGGGGTGGGGACGGGCTCCGCCGCCGCCGGACCGGCGGGTACGTGTGCGCGGGGGAACATCACCGTCATCGGCAGCCACGAAGGCGGGCCCCCGCCCAGCAGGCCGGACCAGGCGTCCAGCCAGCGGGGGGTGAGTTCGAGCACGGGCACCGCCACGTCGGGACGGTGGGCGGGCGGCAGGCCGTGGACATCGGGGCCCAGGCCGCGGGGCCGCCACCGCATCCGGTGGTTGGCCACGCCCGGGGCGGGCGAGCGCAGCAGCACCTGCCAGCCGCGCAGCCCCGTCGCGTGCCACACCGGGTGCGGCAGCAGGTGGATCAGCGCGAGCGGTCCGGACCGGCCCCAGCGGCGCAGCAGCGGTTCCACCTCATGGGTGCGCCAGCGCGGGCCCGCGCCGTCGGTCAGGAGCAGGGTCAGCCGGGTGCCCGCACGGTGACGCGGCAGGGTCGCCGGGTCGGCACTGTGCCCGTACGGCAGCCTGTGCGTGGTGATCCGGCCGAAGGCCCCGCACCGGTGCAGCGCCGTGGCGAACTCCTGGACCGTCCGGTGCCAGATCCCCATCGTCGGCCCCGCGTCGGCCACCACCGCCACGTCCCGGACGGCGGTGCGGCCGAGCGCGGTGCCGATGCGCCGCAGGGCCTCCGGGAGCCCCGGCGGGAGAGCCGCGGGAAACGGGCCGGGCCCGGTCATGGCTCCTCCGGCGCGGTCCACTGCCAGAGGGTGTCGACGGCCTCCTGCCAGTTGCCGCCCTCCGCCACGGCCTGGAGGACACCGTCGGCGGCAAGGCGGAGTGCGTCCAGGAACCGTTCAAGGACCGGTCCCTCGGCGGCGGCGGCCCGCTCGACGAAGGCGTCCACGGCGTCCGGCGCCGGGCCGGGACGTCCGGGCTCCGACGGGAACCGGTTCGCGGCGATGGCGCGCAGCAGGTCCGGGCCGGGCCGCTGGGGCCGCAGGGTCACACAGCGGCGTACGAGATCCGATGGCAGATCCCGCTCACCCGTTGTGGTGATGACCACCACGGGGAAGGCACGGCAGCGCACCGCTCCGTCCGGCAGCGGCACCGCGGCCGACGGATCGTCGTGGGACGTCACCCGCAGGCCGGTGGAGCCGGCGCCGGGCAGGGCGAACCCTCCGGCCGTCAGTACCGTGCACAGGTCCTCGGGCAGGCCGATCTCGGCCCGGTCCAGCCGGTCGATCAGCAGCACACGGGGCCTGCGGTACGGCAGGAAGGCGGTACCCAGTGGTCCGAGCCGGATCCCACCGCCGTACTCGCCCGCGTCATGACCCTCGTACGGGCCGTCGTACAGGCCCTCCCGGAGTGTGCTCAGGGAGGTGATCGGCCAGCGCAGGACGCGGCCGAGGCCGAGCTCCCCGCTGATGCGGTAGGCGAGGGACGACTTGCCGGTGCCGGGCTCGCCCGTGACGAGCAGGGGGCGGCGCAGGTGCAGCGCCACGTTCACCCGTGCCACCTCGTCCGGCGGAGCCGGCAGTGGCTGCCTGATGGTGCCCAGCACCGCGGGGGCGCACCGGTCGTCGACGGGTGGCGGGGGGAGTTCGGGGCCACCGCCGAAGCTGCGCCAGGCCGGTGCCTGGGGCCACTCCTCTGGTGTGGCACCGGGCAGCCCCGTGCCTCGGTACAGTCCCCACGACTGGCTGTTCGGCGGCATGAACGGCGTCCCTCCGTACGGCGGCTGGGCTGCGATGACCGGACCGGTGGCGCCGGTCCGCACTGCTGGTCGGTGGTCATGGATCCGCACTGCTGGTCCGTGGTCACGGATCCGCACTGCTGGTCCGTGGTCACGGTGGCTCGGGACGCACGGGTTTGCGGTCGGGGTCGTCCCACAGGACCGTGAGGTGGCGGCCGATGTGTGTGGTGTCCTCGTCGTCGGCGGCGTCGATCGCGGCACGGCGGCGGTAGGCGGCCACCTTGGCCGGGAACCGCGACAGGCCCTCGGTGAGGAGCCCGTCGAGGACACCCCGGAACTCCTTGGTGGAGCGCCCTTCGCGGTGCCAGATCACCACGGGCAGCCCGCTGCGCAGGGCCGCGTGCAGCTCCCGGCGGCCGTTGCCGTGGTCGGGCAGCGGCGGTTCGCTCAGCACCAGGGCCACGCAGTGCTCGTTGTCCCCGAGGCGGGCCTCCAGGCCGCGCAGATGGTCGCCGTTCTGGTGCGCGACGTTGACGTACACCGACTTCGACGGGTGCTCGTCGCGCGCCAGCTGCTGCCATCGGGTGCGCCAGAACCGGTACCAGTCCCGGTTCTGCAGCCGGTCCAGGCTGCGCACGACCACCGGGTAGTCCACCGCGAGCGGCACGTTCGGTACTTCGGTGGTGTCCCGGGGCCACCGGTCGACGGGCAGGTTGAGCAGTTCGAAGGGGAGCACGAACTCCAGCCATACATGGGCCAGCCGGTCGCCGCCGCCTCCTTCGACCGTTTTGATGATGAGGGTCACGGCCTGCTGCAGCCCGTCGGTCGGCACCCGCTGCATCGGGTCGCCGTGCTGCCAGTTCGGGCCGCCCGCGTCGGACATGAGGGAGTGCGAGACCGTGTAGTGCCCGTTCTCCAGCGGGTCCGGCGCGATGTGGATCGCCAGGTACTCCTGGCCCGGCCTGACCGCCGGCGGTGGCGCCGGAGTCCGGGCGCGGTCGAGATCGAGCAGCTCGGCCAGGCCGCAGCTCAGGGCCCACTGCCGGTTGCGTGCGAGCAGCTCGACCGCGACGGGGTGGCCCATCGCGTCGGCAGCGCGGTCGAGGTAGACCATCCACGGTGGCAGCCCGCCCCGCGGAGCTCCCTGCCCGGCCATGTGCAGGAAGTCGTGCCAGCAGGTGTCGGCGTGCGGCGGCGGTGCGCAGACCCTGGCCTCGGTGGCCGTCCGGACGAGGGCCGTCCGCATGGCGTACGACATGGCCGGCGTGCCCAGGGTGGCTCCGAGGAACTGCCAGGAGCCGGTGACCTCCGGCAGGCCGTCGAGCGAGTCCACGGCCGTCCATTCGTCGGCGAGCCGTTGCACGACGGGTCCCTGGGGACAGCCCGGCTCCAGCATCTGCAGTTTCCGCGCGAGCGCCGACAGTCCGTCCTGGTGGCGGGTGCAGAAACGGAACAGTTCCAGCAGCTGCAGCGGCACGGTGGCCTGTTCCCGCAGGTCGGCCCGGTGCCCCAGTGCCTCGCCCACCAGATCGGTCAGCAGGGCGCGCGCATAGCGGTCGTGGAGCTCGGGGACCGCGAGCAGTGCGTCGAGGGTCTCCTCGCCGATCCGCTCCCGTATCCGTAACGCCGGGTTGTGTCGGCCCGCGCCGCCCTGTCCCGTCAACGTCGGCCCGCCGGGTCGGGGAAGCGCGGAGGTGCGGCGTGCCTGGTGGGGATGGTGCGGGTGACGCCGACGGCGTCGAGCAGCCGGGTGCGGGCCTCGTCCTCGCCGAGGCCCGTGAGGTCGGTGTACGCGACCGTGGACAGCGGCCACGGGGGCCGGCACGGCTCCACCATGACCGGCACCAGCGACGCGGCCATGCCCTCGGGGTTTCGGTGGTGCACGGCCTGCCAGGCCTGCTGGACGGGTGCGGAGCCGACGTAGGCCGGGGACAGGACGGGGAGGGCGCGTTCGCACTGTTCCAGACCGCTCAGCGGTCCGTCGAGGAGGTCGAGGAGTACGCCGACGCCCGCGTCCTCCAGGTGCCAGGCGATCCAGGAGGCCCATGCGAGGTCGGTGACGGCGCAGGAGAGGAACAGGTGAACAGGGCGGTCGGTGTGCGAGGGGGCCTGCGGTGGTGCGTCCTGAGCCCGGGACGACACGGGGGCCCGGGACGACGCGGGGGAGGGCGCGGCCCCTGCGACGTGCTCCCGTACGAGCTCGCCGACGGCGTCGGCCGTCCGGCTGTGGCCCTCCAGCAGTGACACCGCCTCGGCCAGCGCGGACAGCCCGTGGTTCGCCGCGCTCTCCTCGCGGACGCAGAACCGCACCAGTTCGAGCAGCTGCAGCTGCGTGGTCGCCTGTTCCCGCAGGACCACCGGCCGCCTCAGCCGGTCGCCGATCAGTTCGGCCAGCATCGCGCGGGCACTGCGGTCGCCCAGTACCGGGGAATCGCACAGCGCCTGGACCACGGCTTGCTGCCAGTCATGGTCCGGGCGGGCGCGGAGACCGTCCCTGTCCACAACACCCCCCGAGAAGTTGTGTCCCGCAGTCCAGGATACGGACGCGATGACACGGCGTCAGGTCTTCTGCGAGGCCGGAACGAGCGGGGCGGGGGACCCACCTCGATGCCCGTTTGTGTCCACCTGTCGCCCGAACCTGTTTACTTTCCGGAAATCCGGGCGTAGCCTCCAGGCGAAACCACAAGTTCGGGCATCGGTCGCACAGTAATCGGAGGCGAACGGACATGTACGCACCGGAGCGGCAGCAGGAGATCCTCCGGCTCGCCCGTGACGGCGGCCGGGTGGACGTGCTCTCGCTGGCCGAGGAGTTCCAGGTCACCGCGGAGACCATCCGCCGCGATCTGAAGACCCTCGACCGCGCGGGACTCCTGCGGAGGGTGCACGGCGGTGCCATACCGGCCGGGCGGCTGGACTTCGAGCCCGACCTCGCCGAGCGCGAGTCCACCGCGGCCGACGAGAAGGACCGCATCGCCCAGGCCGCGGTCGCCGAGCTGCCGGACCAGGGCACGATGATCCTCGACGCGGGCAGCACCGTCGCCCGGCTCGCCGGGGACCTTCCGCTGGAGGCGACGCTCACCGTCGTCACGCACAGCCTGCCGATCGCGGCCCGCCTCGCGGACCACCCCGGTATCCAGCTCCACCTGGTCGGAGGGCGCGTCCGGCACCGTACGCGCGCCGCCGTGGACGCCTGGGCGCTGCGCGCGTACGCCGAGATCCGTGCCGACGTCCTGTTCGTCGCCGCCAACGGCTTCTCCGCCGAGCACGGACTGACCACCCCCGACCTCGCCGAGGCCGCCGTGAAGCGCGCGGCCATCCGCGCCGCGCGTCGCGTGGTGCTGCTCGCCGACTCCTCCAAGCACGGCCAGGAGCACTTCGCCCGCTTCGGCGACCTGAGCGACGTGGACCTGCTGATCACCGACAGCGGGCTGAGCCCCGAAGACGCCACCGACATCGAGCGCGGTGGCACGGAAGTAGTGCGCGCATGATCCTCACCGTCACCCCCAACCCCTCCCTCGACCGTACGTACGAGGTCCCGTCGCTCGACCGCGGCGAGGTCATCCGGGCCACCGGCGAACGCATGGACCCGGGCGGCAAGGGCGTGAACGTCTCGCGTGCGGTCGCGGCGGCGGGGCAGCGCACGATCGCCGTACTGCCGCTGGGCGGTGCGCCCGGCGCACTCGTCGCCGAGCTGCTCCACGCGCAGGGCATCGAGGTCGCGCCGGTCCCGGTCGCCGGAGCCACCCGCTCGAACATCTCGGTCGCCGAGCCGGACGGCACGCTCACGAAGATCAACGCGCCCGGTCCCGAACTCACCGCCGCCGAGGCGGAGCTGCTCCTGGAGACGGTGCGTCAGCAGTATCGTTCCGGCGACACCGACTGGATCACCTGCTGCGGCAGCCTGCCGCGCGGACTCGGTCCTTCCTGGTACGCCGACCTCGTCGCCCGCGCCCACGCGGCGGGCGCCCGGATCGCACTGGACACCTCCGGCCCCGCGCTGCTCGCGGCGCTGCGTGAGCGGCCCGACGTGGTGAAGCCCAACGCCGAGGAGCTCGCCGAAGCCGTCGGACGCCCCCTCACCACCGTCGGCGACGCCGTCAAGGCCGCCGAGGAACTGCGTGAAATGGGCGCCGACGCCGTGCTCGCGAGCCTCGGCGCGGACGGGCAGCTGCTCGTGGACGGCGCGGGCGCCTGGTTCGGCAGCGCCCGGGTGGATGCCGTACGCAGCAATGTGGGCGCCGGTGACTCCTCCCTCGCCGGATTCCTGATCGCCGGCGGCCGCGGCCCGGAGGCCCTCGCCTCCGCCGTCGCCCATGGCGCCGCCGCCGTACAGCTGCCCGGCAGTGTGATGCCGGGCCCGGCCGACCTCGACCCCTCCGCCGTGACCGTCACGTCGGAGGTCCCCGCGGACCGCGTACTCACGGAGCCCGTGTCATGACGAACCCAGCTGCTCCGACGAACCCAGCTGTTCCGACGACCGGCACCGCCGCGGTCGCACCCCCTGAACAGGCACTGATGAGGCGGGGTTTCCCCGGCCCCGCCTCCGCCACACCCGCAGACCCCGCCCTCCTTGAGTGCGGCACCCCCGTCCCCACCCCCGCCCACTACTTCCCCCGGGCGATACGCGTGCGAAGGAGCCCGCGATGAGCGAGATGATCACCGCGGACCTGGTCGATCTCGACCTGTCCGCCGAGACCAAAGAGGCGGCGGCACGCGCCCTCGCCGAGCGCATGGTGACCCTGGGGCGGGTGACCGACCTCGACGGCTTCCTCGCCGACGTGGCCGCCCGCGAGGCCCAGATGCCCACCGGCCTCGACGGCGGGATCGGTATCCCGCACTGCCGGAGCGTTCACGTCACGGAGCCGACGCTCGGCTTCGGGCGCAGCGCGGCCGGGATCGACTTCGGCGCGCCGGACGGCCCCGCCGACCTGATCTTCCTGATCGCCGCCCCGGCGGGCGCCGACGACGCGCATCTGACGATCCTGTCGTCGCTGGCCCGTCAGCTCATGAACGCCGAGTTCACGTCCGCGCTGCGGGCCGTGGACGAGGCGGCGGCCGCGGCCGCGCTCATCCGCGGGGACGAGTCCCCGGCGGCCGCGGCCTCGACCGCGCCCGAGAGTGCCCGGAGCGCTGAAGACTCCGAGGGCTCCAAGGGCTCCGAGGGCTCCAACGACTCCGTGGCGGTGTGGGGGGGGGCCGCCGCCGGCACCGCCCCGGGTTCCCCCCCCGGTCTCTTTTAAACAAAAGACGCAGCCGGCGAATGTATGAGTGTTGTTATCGGGGGTGGCGGGGTGATTGAAAAAGGGG